>CAIJPI010000095.1 GCA_903822525.1 uncultured Bacteroidales bacterium
AAAAAAATAAAACCAGGTTAGCTTTTTACGGTTAACCTGGTATGGTTACCTTTGAAGTTACGAAGCAAAAAACGTAACCATGGGCAAAAGTACAAATTTTAGCGGACAGCCGCTTTTTAACCAGTTGATAAAGTTCATTGACAAGGGAGATGTTAAACGTATAGCCAAGAAGCATAAAGCTGAACGCTATGTAAAGAAGTTTTCTACCTATAACCACATGGTCGTGATGCTTTTTGTAGTTTTCGAGGGCTATCATTCGATCAGGGAAGCCATACTGGGATTGCTGGCCAACTCGCATAAGCTATCTCATTTAGGCCTATCCTATTTGGTCAGGCGCAGCACCTTCTCAGAAGCGAACCTAAGGCGCAGCAGCGAGGTGTTCGGGGAAATCTATATGAGTGTTTACCGTCAACATGCACCAGATTTAGCGGACAGCCGGTTGAGTGATGCAGATATGAGGCGGCTATATGTTATGGATTCCTCGACAATATCCCTGTTCAAGGACATATTGAAGGGTGTTGGCCGGAATCCGAAAGAAGGGCGGAAGAAAGGCGGGATAAAAGCACATACTATCATAAAAGCCAGCGAAAATGTACCTTGTTTGGTACGATATAGCGAAGCTGCAAAGCACGACCATACCTTTCTGAAGGAAGTACTCAATCTGGCTCCGGGGTCTATCATCACGTTCGACAAAGGATATGTTGATTACGCCCAATATCAGGCGTTTACTAACAAGTCAATCTGGTATGTTACAAGATTAAAAGACAATGCGGTCTATGAAGCCAGAAAAGAATACGACATTCCAGACGATGCCGATTCAGGTGTGCTGAAAGATGAAGAAATAGTGTTGAGCTATGGCGACAAAAAGAAGGAAAAGCACATTGCCAGGCGAATAGCTTATTGGGACAGCGAAAATGGCCGCTTGTTTGAGTTCATCACCAACAACTTTGACTTGTCAGCCGAAAAAATAGCTCTCATTTACAAGAAAAGATGGCAAATAGAACTGTTGTTCAAACAACTCAAACAGAACTTCCCATTAAAATATTTTTTAGGGGACAATGAAAATGCTATTGAGACACAAATCTGGTCAGCCATGCTTGCAAACTTGTTGATAACGCTTGTGAAATGCAAGGTGAAGCACAAATGGGCGTTTTCCAACCTGGTATCGGTGGTTAGGCAGCAATTGATGAACTATATCAACATCTATCGCTTTCTGGAAGACCCCGAAGGAAGTTGGAGGGCATTAATAAAGGAAAATAAATTGAATTATCAAAACTCACTGTTCCCAGATAAGCAGGGGGCTTACTTTTGAAAAAGAAAAAAAATGCGATTAATAATCAATTAGTTACCCTCATTTTAGTCCAGAATTATTGCTTTACCGGACAACAATGAATTAAATTACAATGAACAAGTAATTAAATTAGAGCAAACAGGTAATTAAATCATAGCAAACAGGTAATTAAATTAGAGCAAACAGGTAATTAAATTACTTCCAACGGCAATTTAATTACAGCAAACAGGCATTTCATCAAGCAGCAAAGTGTCGGGGTGACTCAAAAAGTCGCCCCTACACTTGTTGTTCACGGGGCGACTTTTTCAGACACCCCATGAATTCTGACAAAAAGTAATACTAAACCTGTGAATCCGCTACGAAAACCCTGAAACAAAGAAATTTCCCGATACCACGAACAACAAAATTAGTACCTTCGCTTTTCGGGTTTATCAATAGATTTTATGCGTACCACCTTGTTTGTAAATGTATTGCTTCCTTTGCCGGTTGCGGGTTATTTTACCTATCGCGTGCCTTACGACCTTAACGAGGCGGTTGAAACAGGTAAGCGGGTCGTAGTGCAGTTTGGCAAGAAAAAAGTTTATACCGCATTGATCCATGGCATTTCGGAAACGGCTCCTTTGGTCGAGACCAAATATATACTTGGCGTGCTCGACCTTCACCCCATTGCAAATCAGTTTCAGTTCAAGCTTTGGGAGTGGATTGCTTCCTATTACTGCTGTACCGTAGGCGAAGTGATGAATGCAGCTTTGCCGGCCGCCTTGAAATTGGCAAGCGAATCGAAAATACGGATTGTACCCGGCGTTGAGCTTGATACAAAAATTTTATCGGAAAAAGAATACAACCTGCTTCGCGCACTCAAGGAAAACGGTGCTTTGTCCATTACCGATGCTTCAAGGTTTGCCGATTTGGCAAAGATTATCCCACTGATCCATAACCTGATAGAAAAAGGCTATATCGTTACCGAAGAAGAAATACATGAACGGTTTACACCGAAAACACTTTCCTTTATAAAACTTACCGATGCCTTTAATAGCGAAGGGCAGCTTCAGCAATTATATGATAAACTGGAACGGAAAGCCCCAAAACAGCTCGACTTGCTAATCGAATATATTCAACTTTCAAAAATCATGTCGAACAACCCGGTAGAGGTTTCGCGCAAGGAACTGTTTGCCCGTATCGACGATGCTGCTTCTAAATACAAAGCATTAGAAAAGAAAGGGGTTTTTGAGGAATACGACAAGGAATTCAGCCGCCTTAACTACCGCAAAGCCACGCACAGCTCCGATAGTATTGAATTGACACCCGAACAGCAACGCGCTTTTCAGGAAATTTATACATCGTTTGCCGATAAAAATGTAACACTGCTCCACGGTGTAACTTCCAGTGGCAAGACTGAAATTTATATCAAGCTCATCAGGCAAATGCTTGATGAAGGCAAGCAAGTTCTGTATTTATTGCCCGAAATTGCACTTACTACACAAATTATCAATCGTTTACAAAAATATTTTGGTAACGATGTCGGAGTTTACCATTCGCGTTACAACGAAAACGAAAGGGTTGAAATATGGCAGCATGTGGCCGGTACAGGAACACAAGCATTTAAAATACTGTTAGGCGCACGGTCGGCTATGTTCCTGCCTTTCAACAACTTGGGGCTGATAATTATCGACGAGGAACATGATGCCTCGTACAAACAATACGATCCTGCGCCACGCTACAATGCCCGCGATGCGGCAGTTTTTCTTGCTTCTATGCATAATGCCAAGGTGCTTTTGGGTTCGGCAACTCCGGCAGTCGAGAGTTTTTACAATGCAAGCCAGGGGAAATATGGATATACTTCCCTTTCCGAACGCTTTGGCGGATTATTGCTTCCACAGGTGAAATTGGTAAACCTGAAGGAAGAACACCGTATGAAAACCATGCAGTCCATTTTTTCGTCAGCTTTGATCCGCGAAGTTGAAGCTGCTCTGGCTGCCAACGAACAGGTTATCCTTTTCCAAAACCGGCGAGGTTTTTCGCTGCATATCGACTGCGACAACTGCAACTGGATACCGCATTGTGTGCAGTGCGATGTTTCGCTCGTTTACCACAAAAAACAAAACCAATTGCGTTGCCATTATTGCGGTTACACAACCCGAATCCCAGACAAATGCCCCGATTGCGGACATACACATTTGGTAATGAAAGGATTTGGCACCGAAAAGATTGAGGAAGAACTTTCGTTGATATTTCCAAAAGCACGGATTGCCCGCATGGATCTGGATACCACACGGACACGGTTCGCCCACCAGAAACTCATTGCATCCTTCGAGGAACGAAAAGTGGATATTTTGGTTGGCACCCAAATGGTTACAAAAGGACTGGATTTTGATAATGTTAGCTTGGTTGGAATTTTGAATGCCGATAGCCTGCTTTCGTATCCCGATTTCAGGGCGTTTGAGCGCGGTTTTCAGTTGATGGCCCAGGTGGCGGGACGTGCCGGGCGAAAGAACAAACAAGGCAAAGTGATGATTCAGGCGTTTAACCCATCGCACCCAATACTTGGCATGGTGTTGCACCACAATTATGAAGCAATGTACCAAAGTCAAATGGTTGAAAGGGAGAAATTTAACTATCCGCCATTTTGTCGGATCGTGCAACTTTCGTTACGACATGTAAGTGCCGATTTAATCAACAAAGCAGCCGACGAACTTGCAAAAACCTTGAGGGCTTTGTTTGGCAAAAGGGTTCTTGGACCTGAATATCCCAATGTTTCGCGCATCAGGAACCAATACCTGAAAAACATTTTATTGAAATTCGAGAAAGGAATCCCATTACCAAAAGCCAAGGACGAAATCAAAAAAGCGATAATGAAATTAAACGCACATCCTGATTATAAATCAGTCAGGGTGATTATTGATGTTGATCCAATGTAATGGGTTGAAGTTGATGGTATTAATATGTAAAAATGTTACAATAGTCTTTATCGAATCAGGGATTTAGGAAACATCGGTTTTGGGATCGGAAATCTCATAAAAAAGAGTTTGAGGCAACATTTATAGCACTGCCTTTCGTCATTTCACAACAAAAACCCTCTTTAATCCACAACATTCAATTCGTCAACCAAATAGCCGGCGCCGGCATATTTATCCACAACAAAAAGCACGTACCGAATGTCTACACAAATGGTGCGTTGTAGGTTTACATCGTATTTTATGTCGCTGCTCATAGCTTCGGAATTGCCATCGAAAGCCAGCCCGATCAGTTCGCCATTGCCATTTATTACAGGACTTCCCGAATTTCCGCCGGTAATATCCTGCGTAGTTAGGAAACAAACATCCATGATCCCATTTTTAGAATAAGGGCCAAAATCCTTTTTTTCGAATAATTCCTTGAGTTTTGGAGAAACAATAAATTCAGGGTTTGTCGGGTCTTCCTTTTCCATAACACCTTGTAAAGTAGTGTGATAATCGGCAAAAAGTGCATCGGCAGGCTTGTAGGGTTTCACGCTGCCGTAGGTGAGACGCATGGTGCTGTTGGCATCAGGATAAAATACAGTTTCCGGGTTCATTTCGCGCAAACCGGCCAAGTACAATCTTCTGGCTTTCAAAAATTTGTCTTCGTCTGTCATTTGCGAAAGTCGGCCTATCATATAAGAGCCTATAAATGAATTTGCTGCCACAACAGCAGGGTCTTTTTCGAGGGTTTTCTTTTTCGGATGGTCAAGATATTCCATTAGTTTTGCCTCTGATGCAAAAACAGAATGTTCGAACATTGCATCAACATATTTGCCAATGTCGCCTTTAAATTTCTTGTTTATTGTGGTGTAGCAGTCGGGGATATATTGTGGGGCAACGTTTTTGGCTAACAGTTCAAGCATTTTTTCAAGCAACTCTTTTTCCAGCTCAGGGTTGAAGGTTTTGTAAAATTTGGCCGCCCTTTTTTTGCTTATATCCACCATCTCTTTAAAATCGGAAGAATCGAACCTGCTAGTGAGCTCACCGGTTTGAAAAGCGATGTATAAAATCCTGGCACCCATCAAAAGTTCGCTGGTATAGCTAATTGCTTCGTTGGCCCGGCTTTCGGCTGCAGATTGATACACTGTTTTGAAATCGCCAATAACGCCGCCATACAGGGTTTTACGGTTCTCATCCTGGTCTGCCCAAGCCTGAAAACCATCCTCGATTTTTCGTTTATCATTAAACACTTTCAGCCGCTGCAAAGCTTTGCTTTCCTGAAGTGACTTTTTCCAGAAGTTGCCCAAGTAAGCATAATCGCCGGCATAAGAAATCCGCGTGGCATCGTCTGCATCCATGTATTTCTTCATCACTTCCATTTTAGCCCATTTGGCTTTTATGTCGGCAGGGTTGCTCTGCGTGAGTTTTTCTTCGATACCGTACGAAGTCAGGTAGCGGTCGGTTGCGCCAGGGTAACCAAGTATCATCGAGAAATCGCCTTGCTTAACCCCAGCAACTGAAACAGGCAGGAAATATTTTGGCTGGTAAGGCAAATTGTCTTTCGAAAAAGCTGCCGGTTTTCCATCTATTCCTGAATAAACCCGCAGCAGGCAGAAATCGCCGGTATGGCGCGGCCACATCCAGTTATCGGTGTCGCCACCAAATTTTCCGATTGAAGATGGAGGAGCACCCACCATGCGCACATCGGTAAACGTTTCATAAACAAATATATAAAACTCGTTTCCTTCAAACATACTTTCGACCGAAACTTCCAAACCTGATTCGGATTCTGTTTCTTCAATAATCTTGTCGGATTCCTTTTGAATCGCCAAATCCCTTTCGCCTTCGTCCATTTCCGCTGTAACATTTGCCAAAACTTTGGCAGTTACATCTTCCATACGAATCAGAAAGGAAACTGTCTTGCCCGGAATTGGCAATTCCTCTTCGGGGCGCATGGCCCAAAAACCATCGGTGAGGAAATCGCTTCCAACAGAACTTTGCTCGGCAATGGCCTCATAACCACAGTGATGATTTGTAATCAGCAAGCCTTTCTGCGAAATGATGGAACCTGTACAACCACCGTGATCCAAGGCAACAATAGCATCTTTGATACAAGCCTGGTTTATGCTGTAAATTTGTTCGGATGTGAGTTTTAAACCCATTTTTTGCATGGCATCAGTATTGTATTTACTAATGAGCATAGGCAGCCACATGCCTTCGTCGGCTTTGGCAAAGAGATTTGTAATAACAATAAAA
>CAIJPI010000096.1 GCA_903822525.1 uncultured Bacteroidales bacterium
AAGGCTTCCGTCACCAAAATCCCATATCCACTCCTGCAGGAAGCCCTGCTGAGGCGGGTTCTGGCACAGGTCGGTGAAATGGGTGACGCTGCCCAGGCAGTTGGGCGTGTCGAAACTGAAGAAGGCCGTAGGATGCGGAAGGACCACCACAGGATGGGTGACCGAATACATACAGCCGTTGGTATCCACAACACTCAGGGTGACCTGGTAGGTGCCGTAGGTGGGGAAAACATGAACCGGGCTGACAGGCGAATTAAAAGTGGCAAATGTCCCATCATTAAAATTCCAGTGCCAGGTACTTATCATCTGTATAAAATTACCGGTAATAGTAAAACAGGTTGTATCACCCGAACAAACTGTAGTAGTAGTAAAATCGGTAAAGGGTGTTGGGTTCATGATAACCACTATGGTATCAGTCATCATACGCTCACAGTTTCCAACCGGATTCGTTGCCCGGACCTCATATTGTCCCAGATCTTTAAATATACCAAATTGAAGCGGTGAGCCTGAACCATTCAACACAATACCTTCAGATACTCCGTTATGGAACAATTCATAGGTCATACCAAGCTGAGAATTATTAATTCCTATTGCCACGCCTGTGTCGCCTTCGCAATAAAACCCGTCGTTTGAGCCGGTTACCACAAATAAATCGGGTAAAGGATTTATAGTCACTAAAGCTACTCCATGCAACGAATCATTGGGTGCCGCACAATACTGATCGCTGGCGGAAGTCAGCATATAAGCTGTACTCAATGAGGGAGAAACGCTGAAGCTATAAGGTGAGCTTGTAATTCCTGTAATACTAACGGGGGTAACTCCATTTGAGTAGGTAACATTCCATGGAGGAGTGCCTGTAAAGGAAATGCTCAATCCGACCGGAGTCCCTTCGCACTCAGTAGTTGAACCGCTCAGTATGGCCGACGGATCGGGATGAACATTGAGCTGCATATAATCATCGCCTGTAAGGCTGTTACAACCGGCAAGATTAAGGGTAAGCCTTATAATGTTATTAACATCGGCCGGCCCGGGTGTATAGGTAGGATTAAGTATATTCTGATTGCTAAAAGTCCCGTCACCGTTGGTAGTCCATGAAATTAAATTCTGAAATTGCGCCATTGCATCTAACTGGTACGGACGTTGTCCACAGGTATTATCATCTATACCGGCATTGCTTACCGGTCTTGGGTCAATTTTTAATTCAAAATTATCGTTCAGCGATACATTACTGCAGTTTCCGGTACCATGCAGGTTAAGGTTAAAAATAACTGATCGGTCAATTGTGCTTCGGTCGACCGGTCCCGGATAATATATGGGTTGTATATCGGATGGAGATATTAGCGAACCGTCGCCTCCGATAAAGGTCCACTGAACCGCAGCCGGATCATAATGTGAGCCAGTACCAGCCAGATGAAATTCGGTTTCACTGCTGCAGATATAATCATCCATGCCGGCAAAGATGACCGGATAAGGAGTTACACTGAAAATCCTGCTGTCCGTTACATATTGTGATGAACAGGCGAGATCCCCTTTGACCCTTAGCGTCAGGGTAACAATTCCGTTGGTGAAATCGATGTTTCCTGGCATATAGGCAGGCTCAAGAATAGTATCTGAGTTAAAAACCCCATCCCCTCCTGACCAAAGCAGTTGGGTATAGTGAGATGCAGTTGCACCTCCAACAAAAAGAGGATTCTGCACACAATAAGCCCCACCAGGACCTGCTGATACCACCGGCATGGGGTCAATATTCAGGGAAATTGATTTTACATCGGTTTTCCATGAACATGCCGCTGAACCATACCCGGTGAGCGTTAGCAGTACATTACCGGATGCGATATCGTTAGTGCCGGGGGTATAGACCGAAACCGGTGCTGCAGTGTTACTGAAGGTACCATCGCCTGAAGTGATCCACTTCACACTATCGCAGAACTGCTGGGTACCATTAAGAGTATAGAGAGATGAAGCACAAATTGTTGAACCGGCACCAGCCGATACTAGAGGCTCAGGAGAAACAACAATATTAAAGATGTAAGGAGCAGCAGCCGTGCAGTTAAAACTATTCAGGTAGTTGACACTAATAGTGTGAGTTCCCGGAACATTCCATGATATGGTTGAGGAATTATCGCTGCTGGTCCCTCCTGCTGTTAGTACACCACCAGATGAAAAATTCCAGGTATAAGCTGAGTTTCCGGCTTGTGTTGCATACACATTATTGACAGTATGATTGCATATAAAATCAGGGCCCGTGATCACCGGAACCGGAACAGGATTAACAGTGACAGGATAAACGATAGGCGAATTAGCTGAACATAAAGCTGCATTCGAATAATTAACGCTCACTGATTGTGATCCTGCTGTATTCCAGGTTATAGTCGCCGTATTGCTTGAGGCTGTCCCACCCGAAGTGATTGCGCCGCCTGCTGAAACTGTCCAGGTATAATTTGAATTTCCACTCTGAGTGGTATAAACAGCATTGGTTGAATTCTGGCAAAGTGTCGGTATTCCGCTGATTGAAGGAGAAGGCAGGGCATTTACCGTAACATTATACACGGTGGATGTTCCGGCAGCACATAAACTTGCATTGGTATAATTTACGCTCACAGACTGAGCACCGGTAGTATTCCAGTTTACAGAAACCGTATTGCTTGTAGGGGTTCCTCCCGATGCTATGGTACCGCCAGCAGAAATACTCCACACATAATTACTGTTTCCGCTTTCGGTGGTGTACAGAACGTTAGTCGCTGTGGCACAAACTGAAGACTGCCCTGTGATGGTTGGAGCCGCCTGTGAGTTTACAGTAACCGGGTATTCAGTAGGCATTGTTGCAGAGCAGTTCGACGAATTGGAATAATTTACGGTAACAATCTTTGTTCCGGCAGTCGTCCAGGTAACTGTAACAAAGTTGCTGCCCGTAGTTCCGCCTGAAGTGATGGTTCCACCAGAAGGAACTACCCATTGGTAATTGCTGTTCCCGCTTTCGGTGGTGTAAACATTAGCTGTTGAATTGGTGCAAACCGAGGTAGGACCGGTAATGGTTGGATCCGGTACAGGGTTAACCGTTACATTATGCACTGCAGGTAACAATGCAGTGCAGGAAGCTGCATTTGAATAGTATACAATTACAGAATTTGCGCCTGCTGTAATCCAGGTTACTTCAACGAAATTACTCGATAATGTTCCTCCGGATGTAATAGTACCTCCAGGCGAAACCGTCCAGATATAATTATTATTTCCTGACTGGGTCGAATAAACACTGACAGAATTATTTAAACAAACTGCTGAAGGGCCGCTGATTGTCGGTATAGGAAGCGCCACTACAGAAATATTATAAACTGTTGGTGATCCGGCTGCGCATGAACCTGAATTGGTGTAATTTACGCTCACTGTTTTGGCTCCTGCAGTGGCCCAGGTTACAGTTATTGAACTGCTTGAAGTTGTTCCGCCTCCGGTAATTACTCCACCGGCCGAAACTGTCCAAACGTAATTCGTATTACCACTTTCGGTGGTATAAACATTATTGACAGAATTCAGGCAAACAATGGAAGGGCCTGAAAGAGAGGGCGATGAAACCGTGTTTACCATCACATTATAAACAGTTGCTGTTACAGGGCTGCAACCATGGCTGTCAGTATAAGACAGTGTTACTGTTTTTGCGCCCGTTGTATTCCAGGTAACGTTTATTAAACTGGTTCCTGCCCCGGAAGTGATAGTACCGCCTAAAGATACAGTCCAAAAGTAACCCGTCATGCCAGATGCAGTGGAATATGCATTCCCGCTTGTATTTACACAGGCTGAAGCGGGTCCCGAAATTACCGGTACCGGAAGTGCATATACCTGAACATTATAAACTGTCGGATTTCCTGTTGGGCAGCTTGCAGGAGGTGGCCCCTGGTAGGAAACACTTACTGTGTTGGCACCTGCAGCATTCCAGGTTACAGTAACTGTATTGCTGGTACTGGTTCCTCCTGCTGTAATAGTTCCACCTGATGTCACAGCCCAGACGTAATTGGCTTTACCGGCTTCGGTGGTGTAGACATTTCCAATATCGCCAGCGCAAATACTGCTATTTCCCAATACAGTGGGTACTGAACCTGCTAAAATCTGTATATTAAGTGCTGGTGATTCGGCACCAATGCCGCATGCTACATTCGAACCATGAACACTTAGGTTTCCGGTGATAACTGTATTAAAAGTCAGGGTCAGCTGGTTGGTGGCGGTTGTTTGTGTTGTTCCGTCGGGTAAGGTCCAGATATAGGAAGTTGCCGAAGTTACAACAGGAACGGTATAGGTAACGCTTTGCCCCTGGCAGACAGGGGTTGGGCCGGCAGGTACTGATGGGGTGGCCGGTGTACGGATAAGTACCAGGTTCAGGTTAATGGTAGCTTGAGTAAGATAATACCACCATGAATTTACCATTCTGTCGTGCTGCGGAGGCACAACCGGGAAGTTATGACATCCGCTAATCGTGACGCTGGCAGGGTATGTGCAACCTGAAACAGAATTGATAGTACCGCCTAAGTTCGAATCATCCCAGTATAATGGTAATATTGTACTGCCCCCTGGTGTTGGCCTGACAATATCGACTTTTATACCCTGATAGGCATTTTCAACATCCCAGAGCGGAAGATTTGTTAATCCGTTGAGGTAGTCGACATACATATTTACGGATGCCCCGTTCATTTCGGGGAAGCCCAGACCGTTTATTCCATCCCAGGTAATTATGTCCCATGCAGAACAATCCGCCGAACCAGTAACATTTCCAGTAAGAGTAATATCTTCAGCACCTTCGCCCATTGGCTCGCAATCGATATTTATAGTAACGGAACCAGGTTTCGAAACCCTTAATTTAATGTCGATGGTGCCATTGCAGTGCGACTCACTTATAACTTCACAAATCTGACCCAGCAGCCCGGTAGGGTAAACATTTATATCAGGATCGTTCAGAAAGATTTTATACTGCGGTGCATCGCCTGTTGAAGGCCATATATTACTTGATTTCCGGTCCTGAAACCAGTTCCCGCCGTTGGTTACGCCCCATTGGTTGCAATAAATGGTGGAAGCACCACCGCAAAGTCCGTTCAGATTAAGTTTGGAAACAATACCGTCGTCGGTATAGATATAAAAGGATGAAAACGTTTGCGTACCCGGAATAGGTGTACTGTATTGCCCTCCTGAATAAATCTGCCAGGCTTTACTCCATACCCTTCCGGGAATCGGGGTAGTATTCTGGGCAACGGTGGCATCGAAATAAGTAACCTGTTTGCCATAAATACCTGTCCCGCTGGCATCGGCAGCAAATTCGATATAATAATTCCCGGCAATAGTAGGAGTTATAATCTTGGGTGTATAGCCCGAAGGAGAACTGCCTGATATATTGGGTCCGTTGAAAGCTTGTGTCCAGCTTGCAATGTAGCCGGCTCCCGAAGCAGGGATAGCAGAAAGTGCAAAACCCGGCACAATGGTTCCGTTCGGGTCCCTGACCTGGTAGTATAAAAATTCGCTTCCATCGTTCAACCCGATGTAAATTTTCTCAGTGGCAGGGTTGGAAATATAAATGTTCAGGCGGTATTGTGCCAGGCAGCCTAACTGAGCAAATGGAGCGCGATGCAAGCCTTTATCGAGGAAAAGCTGGGTGATTTCGGTAGGCATTGTTGCCGGATTATAAGGCATAAATTCCTTAGTACCTTCGGCATGTGAAGTTTTGATACTCACCAGCATGGCGAGCACCTGAAGGAAAATTATTATATGGGAATTGACTTTCACCTGGAGCACTTATGCAATTTCCCCGAATGGATCTTATACTTTATTACCCTGATTTAAAAAGGTAATTTTTAAAAAGCATTCGGGCGATACAAAGGTACTAAATTTAAGAAATGGTTTTAGGTACTATTAAAAGGCAGTTTCGATCCTGCCTTAAAATTAATGGTTCTACCACGAATTGAATGAAATTATTAACAGAAGGAGAGAAGACCGAAGTCTGAAGACGGAAAAAATCTGATAATTTGAGATTTAATCCTACTAATGAGTAGCGATTTGAAGAAAAGTAATTGACAATAAAAGCTCACTTTCATAGGAAAAAAGAAATTTTCAGGAGAACTTCCAACTTCCGTCTTCGGACTTCCGTCTTCGGACTTCCGTCTTCTGACTTCCTGCATTTTGCATTCACCCACTAAACTGGTAGTAAAACCAAATTAATAAGCAGGTAAAAGCAGATAACATCCATTCAAAGCCAGGCCGATAAAGCAACAAAATTTGAATGAAATGGCAATCCCTATGCATTGGATAATAATTTGTCAGTTTATTGATTAATTTTGTAGAAAATATTACTGCCTTATGAAAAAGTTCATTTTTATATTATCGCTGCTGGCTTTCACAGCAATGGTTTCGGGTGCCAAACCGGCTTCACTTCGGGCTTATTTATCACATGCAGCTTTTCAATCTCCTGAAAGCGGGCCTTTTATCGAAACGTATCTTTCCATATTAGGCAGCAGTGTGGCATATACCAGGAACGACAATGGTAAATTCCAGGGAACCATACTGGTTACCATGCTTTTTAAACAAAACGACAGCATTAAAGAATACAGAAAGTATGATCTGAAGACTGCTGAAATTGAAGATACCACTCAAATCAACTTCATTGTCTTCGACCAGCAGCGGGTTCCACTCCGGGAGGGCAAATATGACCTTGAGCTGCAATTATCAGATAAAAACCGTGAAATGCAGCCGTTTAATGCAAAAGATATCATCGACATTACATTTGATAATTCAAAAATATCCTTATCCGACCTTGAACTGGTGGATTCGTATTCAAAGGCTTCCGAAACGTCACTTCTGGCAAAAAGCGGCTATGATTTTATCCCGTACCAGGATAATTATTATCCGAAAAACACAAACAAGGTTAATTTTTACGGTGAAATCTACAATACTGCAGCAATACTAGGCAACGAATCACAGTTTGTTGTGGCTTCGTTTATACAATCGGTTGAAACAGGCAAACCTATTGAGAATTTTTTTCGGCTCAGGCGGGAAATAGCCAGTCATGTGAACGTTGTTTTCAGCGAATTCGATATTTCAGAACTTCCTTCAGGCAATTATAATCTTGTACTGTCAGTCCGCGACAAGGAAAACAAAGAAATCAGTTCCCGAAGCGTTTTTATTCAGCGTTCCAATCCGGGAATAAAATTCAATACCGGAAGCTTGCAGCAGGTTATGGTTGATAATACTTTCGCATCACTGATGAAAAATACTGATACCCTTCGTGAGTATATCCGCATGGGTTTCCCGGTTGCATCGGCAAGTGAAAAATTATTTATCAATTTTAATGTGGCAGGCGGTGATCTGAAAATGCTGCAACAGTTCTTTTTCAATTTCTGGGTTCAGCGCAACCAGGCTAACCCCGAAGGAGCATGGAAAAACTATTTTAACCTCGTTCTTGGTGTTGAGAAAGAATTCGGATCCATTTATAAAAAAGGGTATGAAACCGACCGTGGAAGGGTTTACCTTCAATATGGTTCTCCCAACCAGCGGAATGTTGAGACATTGAATCCCTGGACTTTTCCATACGAAATCTGGCATTATTACACAGCTAACCAGCAGTCGAACCTGAAATTTGTTTTCTATACCCGCGACAGGGCACTGAACGATTACATCCTTGCTCATTCCAATGCACTGGGAGAAGTAAAAAATGTAAACTGGCAGTATGAGATCAAACGTTTACCTGCCGGCTCGAAGGACACTGATAAAGAACTCTACAAAGAGGCTTATGACGAAGATCAGTTTGGCGAGCATACCGGAGATTATTACAATTTACGACGCTAAGCATATCTGTATGGAAACTTTCGGGTTTCTGATTAGCTGATGTTTAAAAAAAACATATCACATTACGTTTTAATTTCTTGGGATACAAAGTACTTGGCAGATTTATGCTTTAATTATCAAGAAGTATATCTCTGCTAATAATTTTGATTTGGCACTATGCGGTAACTGATCCTTGTATTATCAAATTAACAAAATCCTGATTTCGAAAAATTTTGATTTAAATTATATCTAAATTAGCCGCTCAAACTCCGGGTATTGACTGTATAACCCGTTTCTTCTTTATAACTCATAATCATCAACTAAAGCATTTGGCACACATAGCGGTAGTAATATTAAACTGGAACGGAAGGGAATTTCTACGAAAATTCCTTCCTTCGGTGCTTGCCAACAGCCGTGGAATTGCCGAGGTAATTGTTGCTGACAATGCCTCTACCGACAGTTCAATTGAATTTTTACAGGATACATACCCCGAAGTGCGGATTATTACCAACCGCACCAACGGCGGATTTGCGCGCGGTTATAACGAAGCGTTGGCAGAGGTTGATGCCGATTATTACGTGCTGCTGAATTCGGATATTGAGGTAACACCCAACTGGATTGAGCCCGTAATAACATTAATGGAAAGTGATACTTCCATCGCCGCCTGTCAACCCAAACTCCGGTCGTTCCATGAGAAGGAGAAGTTTGAATATGCCGGTGCAGCCGGAGGATTTATCGACGAGTACGGATATCCTTTCTGCCGTGGCCGCATCTTCAGGCATCTGGAGACCGATCACGGGCAATACGACGATGCTGTAGAGATTTTCTGGGCCACAGGCGCCTGCATGTTTGTGCGTGCCGACCTGTATCGTAAGTTTGGCGGGCTGGATGAAGATTTCTTTGCTCATATGGAAGAGATCGATTTCTGCTGGAGGATGAAAAACGAAGGGTACAAAATCATGTATTGTCCTGATTCCATCGTATATCATGTAGGTGGCGGAACCCTGCCTAAAAAATCAGCACAAAAAACCTACCTCAATTTCCGTAACAATCTCGCACTTTTATATAAGAACCTTCCCTCCCACTTGCTGTTACCTGTTTTTGCCGTTCGTTTTCCGCTCGATGGTGTGGCAGCGCTGAAATTTTTACTTGATGGCGGGTTCAGGGATTTTTATGCTGTTCTGAGGGCTCACCTCTATTTTTACAGTCATTTCAGCCGATTGCGTCAAAAACGCAGGCAACTTACCCAACATATGGTACATGGTATTTATAAGGGGAACCTTGTCAGGGAATATTATCTGAATAAAAAGACCTTGTTTTCCCAATTAAAACAGGAAGACTTTGCAGAGTAATCTTCCAATAATTTAAACCATAAACTCCTTCTTTCATCAAAAAAAATGAATGCCGGTTCAGGCCTGAATACAGCATTCTGATACATCCATTTCCAGCTACTGATTTGCCGGCGATTAAAGAAAACTTTCTATAGCCAGCCTGTATGAGTCGAGTCCAAAACCTGTGACAATCCCTTTCATTCCTGCAGATATCATTGTAATACTCCTGAAATCCTCACGGGCATGAATATTCGAAATATGAACTTCCACCACAGGAGTTTTAATAGCTTTTACAGCATCGCCCATAGCAACTGAAGTATGCGTATACCCACCTGCATTGAGGATTATACCGTCAAAAGTAAAACCGCTTTCATGAAGCCTGTCAATTATTTCACCTTCAATATTGGATTGAAAATAAGTAAGTTCAATATCCTTATACCTGTCAGTCAACTGCTTAAAATAGGTTTCGAACGACTCACTGCCGTAAACTCCCGGTTCGCGCTTGCCAAGCAGGTTCAGATTCGGTCCGTTGATGATACAGATTTTCATCACATTTAGTTTTTTGAACAAATTTACTCTTTTATCACATTCAGGCGTCAAAAGAATCAACCTTCTTTCCGGATTAACTAATATCAAATCCAACATCTCATAATCTAATTTACAAGCCTTAAATCCGAAATCCAACATCCGAAATCCCAAATCCGACATCCGACATCATTTTTACCACTGAAATATCCCCAAATAGATTACTTTTGCAAAATAAAGAATAGGGGTGCCTTAAACAAACGGGCTGAGATCAAACCCATTGAACCTGATACGGATAATGCCGGCGAAGGGATGGACAAACTTTAAATGAATGGATTTTACCCTGTTCGCCATTTGAAGTTTAATTGTTAGAAAGAAAGTTGTAATGAAAAGATTTATTGGACCGGCCATGCTGGTTTTGTTGCCATTCCTGGGACTGGCACAGATTAACCTTTCGGGTAGAGTGATCGACCGTGAAACCAAAGAATCACTGCCCAATGCCAGCGTAAGAATACTCAACGCCTTCAATTCAGCCATAAGCAGTAGCACCGGGAACTTCCTCTTCAAAGGCGTAAAACCTTTGTCGTACACTCTGGTAACCAGCTATATGGGGTTTATGAACGATACCACCACAGTTAACCTGAACGGAAATACAGATATTACAATAACGCTCACACCCTTAGCCATAATGGAAGCTGGAGTTATTGTTTATGCCACCCGCGCCGGTACTAATACCCCGGTTGCCTATCAGAACATCAGTAAAAAAGAAATTTCTTCCATGAATTTCGGGCAGGATCTGCCTGTTTTGCTTGGAAACAGCATTTCGGCAGTGGCTACCTCCGATGCCGGAAACGGCATGGGATATACTGCCCTGCGCATACGCGGAACCGACATGACACGTATAAATGTTACCATTAACGGCATACCGCTCAACGATCCCGAATCGCATAATGTGTATTGGGTCGACCTGCCGGATTTCGCTGCTTCAACTGACAATATTCAGATTCAGCGCGGGGTAGGCACATCAACCAATGGCGCATCCTCATTTGGGGCCAGTATTAACCTTCAATCGGCACATCTTAAAACGGAACCGTATGCTGAAATCAGCAGTGCTTTTGGGTCCTTCAGCACCATGAAAAATAGTGTTTCTGTCGGTTCGGGCTTGCTGAAGAAGCACTTCTGCCTCGATGCAAGAGTTTCGAAATTATCATCCGACGGTTTTATTGACCGGGCTGCTTCCAATTTGCTGTCGTATTATATATCAGGTGCTTTCAGTTCAAAAAAAGACCTGCTGAGAGTGAATATTTTTTCGGGCAAAGAAAAAACGTACCAGGCCTGGGGCGGTGTACCTTCGGCCATACTTGATACCAACCGCACTTACAATGGCTCAGGTGCTTACTACGACAATAAAGGAAATCTCCGTTATTACAGCAATCAAACCGACAACTACCGCCAGACTCATTACCAGTTAATTTATTCGCACGAATTCAGCAGGAAACTATTTCTGAATACCACGATTCACCATACACTGGGTGCCGGTTATTACGAAGAGTTCCGCGAAAGCGATGACCTGGCTGCTTATGGAATTCTGACTGATAAGACGTTCGGATCAAACAAAG
Source organism: uncultured Bacteroidales bacterium (assembly GCA_903822525.1). Lineage (GTDB taxonomy): Bacteria > Bacteroidota > Bacteroidia > Bacteroidales > UBA4417 > UBA4417. Next base: position 11,273 of record CAIJPI010000096.1, read on the forward strand.
GAACAGCGCATTTAAGCACATCGGAAGCTGACAGCAGCATAAACAGTACCGACCTGATCAGGCAGAAGCACCTTGCCAATTCGTTCACAGGGCTTACCTGGTCGCTTAATTACCAGGGCAGCCGCTTTCATTCGTCGGTTGGCGGATCGTGGAATACCTATACCGGGAATCATTTCGGGCGTATTACCTGGTCGGAATACACTGGGAACTTCGAGCCGTATCACGAATGGTACCGCAGCAAAGCTTTAAAGAATGATTTTAATGTTTTTGCCAAAACGGAATTTGCTTTGACTAAAAAACTGAATTCATGGGTCGACCTTCAATACAGAAGCATCCAATATTCGATTAATGGCATAGATGACGATACACGGGATATTACACAAAAGCATATTTTTAATTTTTTCAATCCCAAAATAGGTGTTTCCTACGAATTTTCAGGAAAGCAGAATGCATATGCTTCTGTATCGGTTTCGAACCGCGAGCCGAACCGCGATAATTTTGTTGACGCTGATCCGGCAAAACCTTTCCCCCACCCCGAAACACTTTACGATGCTGAAGCAGGCTATACATTTAAAGTAAGCAGGTTCTCATTCTCCACCAACACCTATTATATGTATTACAACGAACAACTCGTGCTTACAGGAGCTATAAATGATGTTGGGGCACCGGTAATGATAAATGTTCCGGTTAGTTACCGGGCAGGTATTGAAATGGCTGCCACAGTTTTAATTCCGGGCAGACTGAAATGGGAACCATCGTTAACGTGGAGTCGGAATAAAATAAAATCGTATACCGAATATATCGATAACTGGGATACCTGGGATCAGATAGCAGTAAAACATTCCAATACCGATATAGCCTATTCCCCCTCGCTTACCGCATCAAGCTCACTCAGCTGGAATGCTTTCAAAGGCTTTAACATAAGCTTTATACACAAATTTGTCGGCAAGCAGTTTATTGACAATACCCAGAGCAATGACCGCATACTTCATTCGTATTTTGTCAATAATCTGCTGCTGAAGTATATTTTAGAACCGGGGTTCTGTAAAGAAATAGGCTTTTCCCTGATGGTCAACAATCTTCTCAACCAGGAGTATGAATCGAATGCATGGGTTTACCGCTATTCTTACGAAAATTCACTTCAGAAACTCGACGGTTATTATCCGCAGGCTGGGATTAATTTTATGGCGGGGGTTAATGTGAGGTTTTAGTTGACGGGTTGAAGGGTTTCAGGGTTTACCTTCGGTGAGCTCGCTTCGCTCGGTTCAGAGTTCAAGGGTTCAAGGGTTCAAGGGTTCAAGAGTTCAAGGGTTCAAGAGTTCAAGAGTTCAAGGGTTCAAAGGTTCAAGGGTTCAAGGGTTGTTGTTTGAAGGGTTTTAGGTAGTTGTTCTAGTCAATATTCTCAGTGGTTCTTTGTTTTCTCTGTGCCTCTGTGGTTAAAAATTTTCAGTGGTTCAAAGGTTTGAAGGGTTTGAAAGGTTTGATTTCGTTGTTCTGGTTAATATTCTCAGTGTTTCTTTGTGTTCTCAGTGCCTCCGTGGTAAAAAAATCAAGGTTTTCCGACTCGGATAAATGCTGAAATACGCTCTACAAGCCTAATCTCTATTTTTCTTATCTTTGCAGCCTATGGCCAATATCATTACGATAAAGAATAAAAAAGCGGTCTTCGAGTATTTTCTCGTCGAACAATTTACTGCTGGTATCATGCTTCTGGGCACTGAGATAAAATCAGTGCGCGAAGGCAAGGTTAACCTTACCGACAGCTATTGTGCTTTTGAACGTGATGAATTATTCTTACTGAATGCTCATATTTCGGAATATAAATTCGGAAACCAGTTTAATCATATCGCCAAACGGGCCCGTAAGCTTTTGCTGAACAGGCAGGAACTTAAAAAAATAATCGGCAAAACCCGTGAAAAAGGTCTTACCATCGTCCCTATCGAAATGTTTATCAACGAAAAAGGATTCTGCAAAGTCATTATATCTGTTGCCAAAGGCAAGAAAATGTATGACAAACGCGAAACGCTGAAAACAAAGGATAACAAAAGGGAAATGGACCGGAGACACGAGGATTAGGATTCAGAGATCTTTGACCAGCCTGAAAAAGGAATCGATGATGAGTAGCTGAGCAGGTAAAGAATAAATGATCATAGCTATGAAAAATATTCCATTCAATGCCTATCTGATTGCGGAACAGCCTGAAGGTTCATTTAAAGGACAGGTCACCATTCGGAACACAAACGAACTGACCCCAAACGGGGTTCTAATCAGAGTTTTATATTCATCACTGAACTACAAAGATGCATTATCTGCCAGCGGTAATAAAGGCGTCACGCGCAGGTATCCGCATACACCGGGTATAGACGCGGCAGGCATTGTTATCGAAAGCGTTTCAGACAGAGTAAAGCCAGGCGATCAGGTTATAGTTACAGGCTACGACCTGGGGATGAATACCATGGGAGGATTCGGCGAATATATAAATGTACCGGCCGATTGGGTGGTTCATCTGCCTGAAGGATTAAGCCTGAAGGAAAGTATGATATTGGGGACAGCCGGATTTACTGCAGCATTGTCCATGAACCTTCTGATACAATGTAATCAGAAGCCCGCAGATGGACCCTTGTTAGTAACAGGCGCTACAGGTGGTGTGGGCAGCGTTTCTGTGGCGCTGGCATCGAAACTTGGTTTTGAGGTAACTGCTTCAAGCGGTAAGGCTCGAGCAAAAGATTACCTTATTAAATTAGGTGCAAAAAAAGTAATCGACCGCTCCATGGTCGACGACCAATCGGGCAGGATGCTGCTTCGCGCGCAATGGGCCGGAGCTATTGATACGGTTGGCGGAAATATACTGGCTACAATTCTGAAATCGCTTATGGTACATGGCAATGTAGCCTGTTGTGGAAATGTGGCTTCTCCCCTACTGAACACCAGCGTATTCCCTTTTATTTTAAACGGAGTGAAACTGCTGGGAGTAAACTCAGCAACCACACCTATGCCATTACGCGAAACCTTATGGAATAAACTTGCTCACGAATGGAAACCTGAGCTTGACACGATTCAGATTAAAATCATCAGGATGAGTGAATTGCAACATAATATTGAAAAAATGCTGCAGGGCGAAATTACCGGGAGGGTCATTCTGGAGCATCGCGATACCATCCTGAGTTAACACCAGTCAATTAATTAATAGGTACATTTAAAGGTGGCTTCCTTCCAGGGCCAGATAATATAACCTTAGTGCGCTATATGATCGGGGTCCTCAGGTTTTTTGCAGCAGGGAGGCAGATTTGAATATGCCGTTTCGTCGGCTTGTGTATCGTCAGCATCATAACCCAGGCTATTTATCACTTTCCGGATCTTATCAGGCGATGTTTTAGCCGTTTTATACACAACCTTCAGCTCTTTGGTTTCGAGATCGAGTTCCGATTTAACAACTCCTTTTTCATAGGCCATGGCCGCTTCGATGCGGTTTTTACACATTCCGCACTGAGCTGAAGTTTTAATTTTTATTTCTTCTGTCTTTTTCTGAGCAAAAACAGCCGGTGCAAAAAATATGGCAGCCATCAGGATAGCCGATATTAACTTTTTCATAGTTGATAACTTTATTCAGTATTAAACGGCAAAAATAGCAAAAATGTTTAGCCCTTTTAATCCATACTGCAATTACCTTCTGTACACATTTTCAAATCATTATGCATTTGCCTCTTAATTAATACTTGAGATACTTAATTTAGAGCAATTCTAAATTAACTCTGATATCAATTTTATCACATATATAATTACAACAATTCAATACTTTTGCGGCCTTATAACCTGAATAAAAAAGTTATTTATGGACAGTAGTGCACTTGTACTTTTTTTTATTGTTGCCGTTGTACTTGTTGGAGGAGCGATGCTTTTCTCAAGTTTTGTGCCGCCAACATCCTATAATCCCGCTAAATTTGAGCCTTACGAATGCGGTATTGAAACCATCGGAGGATCGTGGTTGCAATATACGGTAGGCTACTACCTGTTTGCTATCATATTCCTGATCTTCGATGTGGAAACAGTTTTTGTCTTTCCATGGGCTGTGGTTATGAAAAATGGCGGCATAACCGCTTACGTTGAAATTTTAATCTTTTTCTTCATTTTAGGTCTTGGCCTCTTATATGGCTGGAAAAAACACGCATTGAAATGGGAATAACATCAAAAAAAGAATTTGAGAAAAACGACTTCCCTGTTTTGGATTCATACGAGGGAGGCAGCATAATACTCACACAACTTGACGCACTTGTTAACTGGTCCAGGTCCAATTCGGTTTGGCCGTTAACTTTCGGAACACGCTGCTGTGCCATTGAATTTATGGCAGTAGGCGCATCGAGGCACGATATGGCTCGCTTCGGATACGAAGTTGCCAGGGCAACCCCACGCCAGGCTGATATGATCATTATTTCAGGCTCCATCAATTATAAGATGGCTCCCGTTTTAAAACGGCTTTACGATCAGATTGCTGATCCAAAGTATGTGATCGCCATGGGTGCATGTGCTGTTTCAGGAGGTCCTTTCTTTTACAATTCCTATTCCATTGTAAAAGGAGCCGACCATGTGATACCAGTTGATGTTTACGTACCTGGCTGCCCGCCACGACCCGAAGCTCTTTTGTTTGCTTTCCTGCAGTTGCAGAAAAAAATCAAGAGTGAGAAAAACTTCAAGAAGCAGATACAGAAATAAGCAATAGCAGCACGACTTTGCGAGGAGGAACGACGAAGCAAACTCATCCCCTCACCGCAATCTGTAACCCAATCAGGCCATGACAAACGAACAACTTATAGAAAAGCTTTCATCCGCATATCCCGATGCAGTTGTTAAACAAGGCAATCAGTATCCTGAAATTACTGTTGCTCACGACAAAATGCACGCTTTTATGCAATACCTGAAATCGGATTCCACTATGGCATTCGATTACCTGGTTTGTGAATCCGGAGTTGATTATCCGGCATTCATCCAGGTGGTTTACCATCTTGAATCCACCACACACCAGCATTTCCTGGTTGTAAAAGCCAATACCGAAAACAGGGAAACAGCTGTTTTGGATACCGTTTCCGATATCTGGCCCACAGCAGAATTTCACGAAGATGAAATCTTCGACTTACTTGGAATTACATTTACCAATCATCCTCATCTGCGCAGGCTTTTCCTCGACGAAACATGGGGATTCCCGCTTCGCAAAGATTTTCATGATGATATTCACGTTGTAGAAAGATAGTTATGGCCGAAATCAAAATTATAACTACCGACGAGATCAAGACCGACGAGTATCTTGTTAATATGGGGCCTCAGCATCCCAGTACACACGGTGTTCTGAGGTTGCTTGTTAAGCTTGAAGGAGAAATTGTTCATAATGTAGAACCACATGTTGGCTACATTCACAGCGGTATCGAAAAAATGACCGAGGCCCTCTCCTACCCTCAGATCATTCATCTTACCGATCGTATGGATTACCTTTCGGCACACATGAATAATGAAGCCGTCTGCCTTTGTATCGAAAATGCATTGCAGGTTGAGGTTCCCGAGCGTGTAAAATACATCCGTACTATATTTGATGAATTGCAGCGTCTGGCTTCGCATCAGCTTTGGTGGTGTGCTTCGGGTATGGACCTCGGTGCATTGACTGCTTTCTTTTACGGCCTTCGCGATCGGGAAGACATTCTTGATATTTTCGAGGAAACCTGTGGTGCCCGTTTAACATTGAATTACAGTGTTCCCGGAGGAGTGATGTTTGATATACATCCTAACTTCCAAAGCAAGGTTAAAGCGTTTATCAAGAAGTTCAGAAAAACATTACCCGAATACGATAAATTACTTACCGGAAATATCATATTCCAGAACCGCACCAAAGGTGTTGGGGTATTATCGAAAGAAGATGCCATCGCTTTTGGCGTGACTGGTCCAACCGGCCGTGCTTCAGGTTTCAGCTGCGACGTTCGTAAACATCATCCTTACAGTGCATATCCGTACATTAAGTTCGATGAAAAATTAGGTACCGACGGCGATTCGTTTATGCGTTGGAAACTAAGGATGGACGAAATGTGGGAATCGCTGAATATCATCGAGCAGCTTATCGACAATATTCCGGAAGGCGATATTGCTGTGAAAATGAAAGGTGTAATAAAATTACCTGAAGGCGAATTTTACCAGCGCGTTGAAACAGGCCGTGGAGAATTTGGAGTATATATCGTAAGTGATGGCAAGAAAAATCCATACCGCGTTAAGTTCCGTTCACCTGGATTCTCGAACCTTTTCACAATAAATCATATTGCCAAAAACTGGAAGATTGCTGACCTTGTTGCTATCATGGCCACTTTCGATTTGGTAATACCAGATATTGACAGGTAATTACCTGAAAGGCAACCAAATAAAGAAATTGTAAACGTTAAAGATAAACCCATTTAAGAATGGCATTCGAAAAATACGATTTTACGCCTCTCACTCAAGCCATACACAAGGCTTTGATTGAAAACGTTTCCCCTTTACTTACTACTATCATTGAATGGACCATTATCGGCGTCCTGTTCCTGCTGTTTATTGCAATCTTCGGACTTTTGCTAGTATATGTCGAGCGGAAAGTTTGTGCTGCATTTCAGCAACGATTAGGTCCCATGCGTGTTGGTCCCTGGGGTCTATTACAAACTATTGCCGACTTTGTGAAGTTGCTGATGAAAGAATTGATCACACCCAAAAGTGTTGACAAATTCCTTTATAACCTGGCTCCTTTCATTGTCATCATAGTTCCTTTCCTCACTATATCAGTTATTCCGTTTGCCCCGGGATTGCAGGCACTTGATTTCGACATCGGTATATTTTTCGTAACCGCTGTTTCATCAGTAGGTGTTATCGGAGTATTGCTTGCCGGATGGGCCAGTAATAATAAGTATTCCCTTATCGGAGGTATGCGCAGCGGTGCACAGATTGTAAGTTACGAACTTTCGGTCGGGATGTCGCTAATTACCATGGTTATCCTGGCTGGTACGATGCAGATTTCCGAAATCGTTGAATTACAAAGGGGTGGCTGGTTCCTTTTTAAAGGACATATTCCTGCCGTATTAGCATTTTTTGTATTTGTTGTAGCCGGAACAGCCGAAACTAACCGTGGACCTTTCGACCTTGCAGAAGCTGAATCAGAATTAACTGCCGGATTCCATACCGAATATTCAGGTATAAAATTCGCATTCTTCTTCCTTGCCGAATACATCAACCTCTTTATTGTATCAGCCATGGCTACTATCGTATTCCTCGGAGGATGGATGCCATTCCATTTCGGAGACTGGGCTGCTTTCAATAACGTTATGGACTTTATACCAGGGCTTGTGTGGTTCTTTATAAAAGTGTTCGGAATTATATTCCTGATCATGTGGTTTAAATGGACATTTCCCCGCCTGCGTATCGACCAGATCCTTACACTCGAATGGAAATACCTGCTGCCTATCAACCTGTTTAACATTCTCCTGATGGCTACCATGGTTTTACTGGGCTGGCATTGGTAAATCTCTTTAACTGAAAATACTTACAACAGGCATGAAATAGCCGGGATTGGAAAATATCAAAATGAAATTTACTTCAGTCAGGCGTATTCCAAATAAATAACAAAACATGAAATCAACTATAAATTATATAGCCGAAATTTTCAGAGCCATCTGGTCTTTGCTTACCGGTATGAAAGTGACAGCAAAGTACTTTTTTACGCCCTGGAATAATGTTACCCAGCAATATCCCGAAAACCGCGATACCCTTGTGATGTTCGACCGCTTCAGAGGTGAGGTGATTATGCCACACAACGAGAACAACGAACACAAATGCACGGGATGTGGTATTTGTGAAATCAACTGTCCAAACGGATCAATCGAAATCATCAGCAAATCGATTGTAAATGAAGAAGGAAAAAAGAAACGCATTATCGACCAGCATATTTACCACCTGGCTATGTGCACTTTCTGCAACTTATGTGTAAAAACATGCCCATCGGAAGCAATTGTAATGGGACAAAAATTTGAACATGCTTATTGGAATCGCACATCAATGACAAAAGTATTGAACCAGCCGGGATCGAAGATCATGGAAGGGATTAAGGAGTAGTGAAAAGTGAATAACTAATAGTGAATAGTATAGCTCTAAACGACAAATCTTTGTCAGGCTGAGCGGAGTCGAAGCCAGATTGACAATAAGAAGTAGAAGTTAAGTTTTAAACCAGAAAATATATCAAAATGAATAGTGAAGTAATGTTTTACCTTCTTGCCGGAATGATCCTGGTTTTCTCGGTTCTCACCGTTACAAGCCGGAAAATACTGAGGGCTGCAGTTTACCTGTTATTTGTTCTCATTTCGACGGCCGCCATATATTTCATGCTTGAATACACTTTCCTTGCAGCAGTGCAGCTTACCGTGTATGCAGGTGGTATTGTGGTACTGATAATTTTTTCAGTTTTACTTACAAGCCATATCAGCGAAAAAGCAATAATGGCCGACAGGAAGCAAAGCCTGTTGTCAGCACTGGCTGTAGGCGCAGGAGCGTTGTTAACGCTGTTGACAATTCTCAAATTTACTTTCGTTCCTTCGGCTTTGCCTGCCCAAACATCAACAGTAACTGATGTTGGAAACGCACTCATATCGTACGAACGCGATGGATTTGCACTTCCTTTTGAAGTAATCTCAATCCTGTTGCTCGCTGCACTTATTGGTGCTATCATAGTTGCCAGGAAAGAAAAAGATAATGCGATAATTAAATAATGTGATAATTAAATAATGTGATAATTAAATAATGTGATAATGCGATAATTAACACATTTGCACATTAACACATTACCACATTAGACATTAACACATTAACGCATTACCACATTACCACATTAACACACTATCGCATTAGCACATTACCACAATACCACATTAACACATTACCACATTACCACATTACCACATTACCACATTAACACATTAACACATTAAAAAAATGACCGGATCCATACCCTTACAATATTTCCTGATCATCAGCACCCTGATGTTTTTTATCGGCATATACGGTTTTCTTACACGTAAAAACCTGATAACAATGCTTATGTCGATTGAGCTTATACTCAACTCAGTAAACATAAACTTTGTAGCCTTCAACAAATACCTTTACCCACAGAACCTGCAGGGACATTTCTTTACCCTTATCATCATAGCTATTGCCGCTGCCGAAGCTGCCGTGGCCATTGCGATTATAATCAATATCTATCGTAATTTCCGGTCGATTGATGTTGATAATGTTGATGAGCTGAAATTTTAATTGGGATAATGTGACAATGCGATAATTAAATAATGTGATAATGCGATAATTAACATTTTTGAAACTTTTTCTAATAAAAAAGAAATGGGAACTGAAAATGTAATAGTAGAAAAGAGTTTTAGGTTTGCTTTAAAAATAATAGAATATTCGGAACTGCTGGAAGAAAATAAAAAATATGTGATTGCAAGGCAGATTCTGAAAGCGGGAACATCTATCGGTGCCAATATCAGAGAAGCCCAGAGTGCTGAGAGTAAAGCAGATTTTGTACATAAACTAAAAATAGCTGATAAAGAAGCAAACGAACTTAAATACTGGTTACAATTATGCAAACTGGCTGAAAATTATCCAGATCCCTTATCACTCGAAAATGAACTCTTAGAAATAAAAAAAATATTCTCAAAAATAATTTCAACATCAAAAGCTACAACAAAATAGTCTAAATATCAACAATTCAGCACATTACTACATTAATCCATTACCACATTAGCACATTAGCACATTACCATATTACCACATTAGCACATTACCACATTACCCCATTACCACATTAGTCCATTAGCACATTAAAAAATATGGTCGACTACACGTATACATTACTAATTCCTCTGATCCCCTTCGTATTTTTTATACTTATAGGAATCACAGGGCACAAAATGAAACCTATTGTTTCGGGACTTATTGGAACCGCCGGTTTGGGAATTGCAGCTATACTATCGTATATCACTGCTATTCGTTATTTCTGGACCGATCATCTTGCTGAAACCGGTTACAAATCGATAAAAGCTTTCGAAGTTACCTGGTTGCATTTAACTGATAAACTTACCATCAATATTGGGGCTCTTATTGATCCGATTTCAGTAATGATGCTGATCGTTATCACCACGGTTTCGCTGATGGTACATATTTACAGCATTGGCTACATGAAAGGCGAACGCGGATACCACAGGTTCTTTGCGTTTCTGTCGCTGTTCAGTTTCTCGATGCTTGGACTGGTGCTGGCTACAAACATTTTCCAGATGTATATTTTCTGGGAACTTGTCGGGGTTTCATCCTTCCTGCTGATTGGTTTCTATTACGAAAAGCCAAGTGCAGTCGCTGCTTCGAAAAAGGCTTTTATTGTAACACGTTTTGCCGACCTTGGATTCCTGATTGGCATCCTGATACTCTCATTCAATACAGGAACATTTGACTTTCAGCTTCTTACAAGCCCTACCGGTCCGGCAATCACCATGCCTGGCGGAGCAGCATTTATGGGAATGTCGTTACTTACCTGGTCGCTGATCTTTATTTTTATGGGCGGTGCCGGAAAATCGGCTATGTTTCCTTTACATGTCTGGTTGCCAGATGCAATGGAGGGTCCAACGCCTGTTTCAGCACTTATTCATGCTGCAACTATGGTTGTTGCCGGTGTTTACCTGGTAGCACGCCTATTCCCTGTTTATGCACTCGGAGCACCCGATGCGCTTACGGTTGTAGCCTGGGTTGGCGGTATATCGTCGCTCTTTGCGGCAATTATTGCCTGCACCCAGACTGATATCAAACGTGTACTTGCCTATTCTACCATGTCGCAGATTGGCTATATGATGCTTGCACTCGGAGTTTCGGGATATGGCGGCGAAAATGGTCTTGGTTTTATGGCCAGTAACTTTCATTTGTTTACCCATGCCATGTTCAAGGCTTTACTGTTCCTTGGAGCCGGCGCTATCATACATGCTGTTCACAGTAACGACATGAAAGATATGGGAGGCCTTCGTAAATATCTGCCTATTACGCACATCACTTTCCTGATCGCCTGTATCACTATTGCCGGTATTCCTCCTTTAGCCGGATTCTGGAGCAAGGATGAAATCATGGTTGCCGCATGGCATCATAACAAAATATTATTCTCAATCGAATACCTGGTTGCCGGCTTAACAGCTTTTTATATGTTCCGCCTCTATTTCAGCATTTTCTGGGGTAAAGCAACACATTATCACCACACTCCACACGAAGCTCCTTATGTAATGACTATTCCTTTGATGGTTCTGGCATTCGGCGCTGTATTTGCCGGCTTCCTGCCGTTCCATGCACTGGTAACTTCCGATGGTATGCCTTTCGAATCGCACCTCGATTACAGTATAGCTATACCTTCGGTATTAATAGCACTGTTTGGAATCGGTCTGGCAACTGCAATGTATTTGAAAAGCAATGGTTTACCAGATAAACTGGCCGGAATTTTCGGACATACCTATAAATGGGCATTTCATAAATTTTATATGGATGAGGTGTATATATTTGTTACCAAAAAGATCATCTTCCGCTTTATTTCCGAGCCTGTTGCATGGTTCGACAGACACATTGTTGACGGATTTATGAACCTGATTGCTCGTACGGTTCAAAATGCATCGAACCTGATAAAAGATCTGCAGTCGGGCCGTTTACAACAATACGGATACGTTTTCGTGACTGGCGCACTGGCATTGGTTCTGATCTTTGTTTACCTGTGGAACTAACGGAATCTGTTTAGCAACAAAACACTAAATTAAATTGTAAGAAAACCAACATGAATATACTCAGCTTATTTATCCTGATACCTTTGTTCACAATCATTGCCATATTGTTTACCGGCAATATGAAACAGACCCGTATTGTGAGCGCCGTCGGCATGGGAATTCAATTAATCCTGGCCGGAATCCTGGTATATCTGTACCTCGCCGAACGTAATGCCGGAAATACTGCCGCCATGCTGTTTTATTATGATGCCGTTTGGTTCCCGACACTAAATATACATTACACTATTGGTGTGGATGGAATTTCGGTAGCAATGATAGCACTCACATCCATTGTGGTTTTTGCCGGAATATTTGCTTCCTGGATGGTTGATTACCTTTACAGGGAATTCTTTATTTCGCTTATCCTGCTCGCTTCAGGGGTATTTGGCTTCTTTATCTCATTGGATCTTTTCACCATGTTCCTTTTTTACGAAGTCGCAGTTATACCTATGTACCTGTTGATCGGTCTCTGGGGTTCAGGTCCGAAAGAATATTCAGCCATGAAACTCACCCTTATGCTTATGGCAGGTTCAGCTTTGCTTTTCGTAGCCATACTGGGTATTTATTTCTATTCGGCACCGGCAGGAAGTCATCTTACTTTTAATTTGCTGGAAATCGCAAAAAACCATATCCCTATCGAAATGCAACGTTTCCTTTTCCCGTTTGCCTTTATAGGTTTCGGAGTACTTGGGGCGTTATTTCCTTTCCATACCTGGTCGCCCGACGGCCATGCCTCTGCTCCTACCGCAGTTTCGATGCTTCATGCAGGTGTACTAATGAAACTTGGAGGATATGGTGTTTTCCGCGTAGCAATTTACCTTATGCCTGAAGCTGCTCACGAACAAGCCTGGATATTCCTTATCTTAACAGGTATAAGCGTAGTTTATGGCGCATTCGGTGCTGTTGTTCAGAAAGACTTAAAGTATATCAATGCATACTCATCAGTAAGCCACTGCGGACTTGTACTTTTCGCTATATTAATGATGAACCAGACTGCCATGAACGGTGCTGTTATACAGATGATTTCACACGGTTTAATGACAGCCCTTTTCTTTGCTCTATCGGCATGATTTACGGTCGTACACATACCCGACTGATTAACGAAATGGGCGGACTGATGAAAGTTATGCCTTTCCTGGGCGTTGTTTATGTAATCGCTGGTCTGGCTTCCTTAGGACTTCCCGGCTTAAGCGGTTTTGTTGCCGAAATGACCATTTTTGTTGGTTCTTTCCAGCATACAGATACTTTCCACCGGATTTTAACGATAGTTGCAGCTTCATCCATCGTAATCACGGCAGTATATATTTTAAGAGTAGTAGGAACTTTACTTTTCGGACCTATTAAGAACGACCACTTCCTTCACCTTAAAGATGCTTTGTGGTTCGAACGGCTTTCAACTTTAACTCTTCTGCTTGCAATTGCTGCCATTGGTATGGCACCGCTTTGGTTGTCGAATATGATCAACTTCAGCTTAGGACCAATAGTTGAAAAAATTAACGGGGTTGCAACCGTAGCAGGACTTTTTTAATCCATCGTATTAATCATCACTTTAGATACTCAATATGAGCATAAACGATTTCATGACAATGCGGCACGAATTGATACTGGTTTGCCTGGTGTTACTTGTACTCATTATCGACCTGAACCTGAAAATAAGCCAGAAACACAGGATCATTCCTATTGCAATAGGATTGTTCTTCATACATACAGTGGTTGGATTCCTGCCAGCACAAACAGGTGTGCTCTTCGGCGGAATGTATCATACCGATGGTTTGACCATTCTGATGAAGAACATCCTAAATGTTGGTGTATTGATCATATTGTTTCAGAGTGTAACCTGGCTTAAGAAAGAAGAGAACGGTGAGAAAATCAGCGAGTTCTATATCCTGTTGCTTTCGACACTTGTGGGTATGAATTTCATGATTTCATCGGGCGACTTCCTGATGCTTTACCTGGGCCTCGAACTTGCCACTATTCCTATGGCAGCGCTTGCAGCTTATACCCATCATCAGACACGTTCAGCCGAAGCAGGTATAAAACTTATTTTATCATCAGCGCTATCGTCAGGGATTCTGCTTTTCGGTCTCTCGTTGATTTACGGCTCAACCGGATCAATTTATTTCGACACTGTTGGCTTATTATATTCAAATGCCCCTATGCAGGTACTGGCATTTATTTTCTTCTTTACCGGTATGGCATTCAAAATTTCGCTTGTTCCTTTCCATCTCTGGACTGCCGATGTTTACGAAGGTTCGCCTGTTAATGTTACATCCTATTTTTCTGTTATCTCGAAAGGAGCATCTGCTTTTATCCTGATTATGGTAATGTACACTGTATTTCATTCCATAGCTTACCTGTGGAAAGACATTGTATACCTGGTTGCAGTATTGACCATGACAATTGGTAACCTTTTCGCCCTGAGGCAGAAAAACATGAAAAGGTTCCTTGCTTTCTCGAGTATTGCTCAGGCAGGTTTTATTCTGCTCGGTATTATTGGAGGCAACAAAATAGGTATGACGGCTACTGTTTATTTTGTACTGGTATACATTTTCTCCAATCTGGGAGCTTTCGGTGTTATCTCAGCAATTTCGGCTAAAACGGGTAAAGAAAGCATGGACGACTACGACGGACTATACGTTACCAATCCAAAGCTTACTTTACTGATGATGCTCAGTGTATTCTCACTGGCAGGAATTCCACCTGTGGCCGGATTCTTTGGCAAGTTCTTCCTTTTCACTTCAGCAGCATCCGGTGGTTATTACTGGTTGGTTTTTATTGCCGTTCTGAATGCAACCG
>CAIJPI010000097.1 GCA_903822525.1 uncultured Bacteroidales bacterium
ATAGTCATATGAAATAGCCATGATTGTATAAATCACCAATCGAAGATGATATTATATTTAATCTGGCGTATTCCATCTGACCCCTAAAAAATAAATAATAACAGATGAATAAGCTTTTATTTCATAGACTATGAAAAAGAACGCTTTTATAATAATAGCACTTGCAGTTAATACTTGCATGCTGGTAAATGCACAGAACACTGTGACAGCGCAAGGGAATAAAAATGCTCAGGCACAAAAAGCAACCCCTGATTCGGTTTTTAAGGATGGTCATAGGATTATAACTGGAAATGTTGCCGAATACAGTATAGTCAGTTATAAAAATGTGAATTTCCTGAAGGCAGATCCATTTCAGCTGGAGTCGGCAGGTTTGCATCCCGAGATCTATATTTCGAATACACACAGGGGCGTAATTATTATTTCCACTGCCGAAACAAACGATGCCTTGAATAACTTCAGCAGAAATCTTGAACAGAATACAAATAATTATGAATCACGTATTTTGCAGGATACTCTGGTTTTATTGCCTGCAAGTAATAGAAGCCAGGTCTTCGATTTTACAAAGGCATCTTCAATAAATCACGATTATAAAAATGCATTCAACTACAAAGTGGATCCGCGAACTGGTATTAGCTGGAGCCAAAGCACGCATAAGGATTTTTTACAGGAAGATATTTTAGGAAAAATTGTATACGATCTGATTATTGTACTGCCGAAAAAATAATTTCAGCATATTAGAGGTTCCCTCTGCTGAATTCAGTGTTTCCTGCTTTATTTGTATTGTGAATCAGCGTTTTGAAGGTTGTTATTTGCCTGCCTTTTTATTGTTTTCAAACTCAGTGAAATATCAGGATTTGGCCGGAATAATTCCCGGAAAAGAAATTTATTCCTTTTTAAAGTAATTTGATCACATATTCGTCTACCTTTTTATATGGTAGATTTAATTACAATATCACCTATGGTAAAACAGCAAAGAATACTGTATGCTGTGCAGAATTATGGAAAGCGCTTATTCAGTTTTATTCGCAGCCGTGTTAAAAGTGATGAGGATGCTGAAGATATTCTTCAGGATGTATGGTATCAGCTAAGTTCACTGGTTGACATTGAGCCTATCGAACAATTAAGTGCGTGGCTATACCGGGTTAGCCGCAACCGGATTGTTGATAAGCATCGTAAACTCAGTCCTCAATCGCTCGAGGACCTGGCGTATGAAGATGAAGACGGGGAACTGAACTACCCTCAAGCCATGCTGACCGACCAGGCTACTCCTGACCTTGAACTTGAAAGCGCATTTTTCAGAGAAGAATTTTACGCTGCATTAAATGAGTTGCCTCAGAAACAACGCGATGTGTTTGTATGGAATGAGTTGGAGGATATGACCTTGCAGGAAATTGCCGATAAAACCGGGGATAACATTAAAACTATCATTTCACGAAAAAGATACGCAGTTGCGCACCTGCGGGATTGGCTTCAATATTTGTACAATGAATACTAATAATTTAAAAACGTAGAAATCATGATGTGTTACAATGAAAACAGAGGTAAGAACTTCTGGATTAAAAGGGCCGTCTTCATTCCAATTGCAATAGCAGCCGGAGTGTTTGTCTTCGGCAGCCTCGTAATGTTCCTTTGGAACAGTATATTGCCGGCCGTATTTGGAATCACTACAATCACTTTCTGGCAGGCTTTGGGCATGCTGGTATTGTCGAAAATCCTTTTCGGAGGATTCAGGAGCGGTCATGGTCATTGTCATTCGGGGCACGACTGGAAAGCCAGGCATATGCATCTCAGCCCGGAAGACAGGGAAAAGATGAAAGAGGAATGGAAAAACAGGTGCTGCACCCGACCTGAAGAGAAATAAAAATTGCTTTTAGGAATACTGTTTAAGCGCGTTGCCACAGGCAACGCGCTTATTTTAATTTCAGAGGGTTACTTGTTTTTTTTGCATTTATGAATGTCGAAGGAACTCAAATCTTCAATGCTTTGAACGAATAAAATCATAGCGTGCTAATAATTTTATTGAGCTTAGTTTATCGTTTTAACAAACCGGAACTGATTAATTTCACCCATGGCATCGTATATTCTTAGAACATAAACAGCCGAAGGAATTGAATTTATATCTATTACCGACTCTCTGCCCAACTCCATGAGGAGTCCTTCCTTCATAACCCGGCCATTCATGTCAATGATCCGGAACTTTAAATCCTCATACCTCTTGTTTTCTTTATTTACAATGTGCAGGCTTGCTTTTGCAGGGTTAGGATACAACAGGAAATCTGCTCTTTCCCCAAATGGTTTTGCATACGTGAAATCTGCGAAATATGCTGTAAAATTTGCTTCCTCAGTTTGTAAGGTATCATAAAATACACAATTCATTGTATCCGATATCAGTGGGTTTGTACCCCAGTGGAGAAAGGCGAACCCCGGAGCTGGTATAGCTTCTATCCTGACTGGTATTCCGTTAAAATACACTCCCTGCCAGGGGTAGCTATCAGGTGTTACAGTGCTGATCTGTATTTTTCCGCCGTTGGATGGGTATGCATCAAGCGTAATGTTTACCTGGTTAGGTAAATTGAAATTCGCCTGAATATGATTTCGAACCTCAGTGGTACGTTTCGAAAGCTGTGATTTAAAAGTCTGGTGATTAGTAAAGTAAGTGAACAGTTGTCCGAACGCATTATTCGGATCACCCCAGCGGGCAAATTCATTTGGCATCTCAGGCAGGGTTTGCTGGTACATGGTATTCTCTATCGAAAGAATACGCTCCTTTCGATAGGAGGTATTCATTACATCTGCAAAGCGGTTAATGAAATAATTCCGGAACCTGCCATTCTGAATTCCTTTCAGCCATATGTTTATGTAGGGATTTGCAGTATCTGAGTCCATCATATAGCGGATATGGTCAAAATAACAATCGTTCCATCCGTTGGGCGCCAGTGCAAGCTCCATATCAACCAGGCAAAAGCGCCATTTGTAATCAGTTTTGTCGGAGCGGTATATCTTGATATTATTAAATGGCCAGTCAGTATTAGCCATCCACGATTCGCCAATAATATAATCTGTGTACCAGTTCAGGTCAAAATGAGCATCTGCCGATTCCCAGAAGGTTGTATCGGCAGGATCCAGCTGGTTGAAGGCTGCACACGACGCCCAGAACGAATCGACCGAACCAACAACCGGTCTCAGAACTTCGCCGTACCAGTAGCTTTTCGATAAAATATCGGTATGGTCGGCATTGGCACCTTCCAGCGTATTGAAATATTCGGTGTCGAATTTTTCGCGCAATTCATACAATCCGAAATAGGAACCATTAATATAAACGGTAGCCGGCCGCCAGGCGGAAAAGTAATTTTTTGTTTCACCACCCATCGCCATTACCTGTGCCGCATCTTTATAAGGTAACACAAGGTATTGGTTGCTGCCGTTACGCAGATAAAAGTTGCTGTATTTTGTTCTGCCGGGCCTGTTAGGAATTACTGCATAGTTTACCGTACCATCGCCCAAAATACTATTGTCGAGCTCAAGCCTGAACGAATGCTGAGGATGCTGTCGGCTGCCTCCGGCTCCTCCATCCATCTGCATCCCCGAATTCTGTGAGAATATAAGTTTCTTTGTTGAATCAAAATAATCGACATAAGCAGCCTTCTGCCAGTCGAACCACCAGTTATCGAATATCCCACTTGTTCCATAAAGATTTTTGTTATCGGTAACTATTGAAATTACCGGTGTCTGGTGATTTATCCCTAAAAGATATGACGCTACTGTAGTTCGGCTTGGTAAAACCCCACCCATAACAGCATAAGCTTTTAAAACGGTTGAGGTGTCGATCAAAATCGTGTCACCGGTATAAATCGGAGAGAAAGCCATAGGGTCGCTGCCATCAGTTGTATACTGAACTGTTGAAGTCCCCCCGTTCGGATTGGTGATAATTACACGTACTGCTGAGTCATATATTCCAGCCGGGACAGAAAAAACCGGAGGTAACAGGTAATCAGTATAGGTTGTTGAAAGGTTGTTGGTAGCCGAGGGCGTTGCCCATCGGAAAACATAAACATCGCTCGAAGCATCCGGGAAATACCCTTTGCTGTTGTCGAGGCTGTTGCAACTCACCAGCAAACTGTTCTGCAATGCCTGTGAAGGTGAGTATAAATAAATTGTTTCTCCCGATTTTGAGATTTTAAAATTAGTGTGGAGGTTATTGTTCGGGTCAACAGTTTCGAAATGTGATGTAACTGCACTTGCAGTGCTAAGCTTCATGTTAACGTCGATGTAATCGTAATGGGTGTTTGGATCAGTACTTACCACACTGAAAGCCAGGCTCATTATATTTCCGGCAGTCAGTCCCGCCTGCAAAAGCTCTGATGCATGTATAAGCATCTGGTTTTTTGCACACCAATACCAGTTACCATAGGGTGCAGGATAATCATAAGGTGAATTCTGAATATCGGGTGAGCCGACGGTATGGCCATTTAACTTCATAAGTGGCCGCTGAGCAATGCTTGTTCCGTATTCCTGCGAACAGGCAAAAGGACTTCCATCCTGGAAGGTATAAATTGTTGATAAATAAGGTGTAATGGTTTGTTTAAATACAGAGTTGGTTGTGTAGCCTGCCGAACTGTATGAGCAGGTGTTGACTAATATGTTAGATATTCCATCCCAGAAGAAAGGCGTGGTAAATGTATGCGTATTCCATCCAACCACAGGGGTATAAGGTGCTTCTGTAATAACATTGATAAAGCCGTTAATTGGTTTTCGATCCTTCCCGCTGCAAAAAATGGTTTTAAAATGGCCGGGTGCAAGCCGTACGTCAGGGAAAATCCATTTGACAGGATTACTAAATTTATCGGTTATTGAATAATTCAACAGATTCACTGTATCATATCCCGAATTATACAATTCGATCCAATCGGGAAAATTACCGTCTTCGTCGCCTATGCTCGAATAATTCCTGTTGCTTCCTTCATTAATTACTACCTGGGCATTAGCCTTAACTGAAAAAAGTACAAATGCGACAGCACAAATAATCAGAATCCTGGTTGGCATAATATTCACTATAAGAGCAGAAATACATTTATGGTTTTACCGTAAAGCATCTGCTTTTATTGCAGTTGTGTTAGCCCTGATAAACCAGATCGGAAGCAAATATAGAAAAAATCAAAAGTAAATTGTTTTTTAGAATGTAAAACAGGAATTGCCTTCACGAGAACCATGAGATAGTTTACCTCATATTCCATTTTGATTGCTAAAATTCAATCACAATCCAAACAATTAATGTTTGTCAAGTTGGTCTTTGTTGAAGGTTGGTTTCATTTACTGCATACTTCTCAGCACGCCCGTTACCTTCTCCATCATTTCATCTGTAATGTCGAGGTGGGTTACAAATCGAACCTGCTGAGGTGCCAGTGCCATTGCATATATGTCGTTTTCGCGGAGTTTCGACAAAAATTTATCTACAGGCATTGAAGGTTTCAGGCTGAAAAATACAAGGTTGGTTTGAACAGGAATTACCGCTTCAATATAAGAAAGTGAATTCAGCGTGGTTTCAAGTTGTTTTGCGCGGAGATGATCTTCACGCAGGCGTTCAACATGATTGTCGATAGCATAGATACAGGCAGCTGCCAGATAACCGGCCTGACGCATGCCGCCGCCGAAAACTTTCCTGATACGGCGTGCCTTACGGATAAATTCTTTATTGCCTATAAGAACTGACCCTACAGGAGCGCCAAGTCCTTTGGAAATGCAAATTGAAATACTGTCGAAAATCTTTCCATAATCAACTGGCGTGTCGCTGGTTTCGACCAAAGCATTAAAAAGCCTTGCCCCGTCAAGATGAAATTTCAGTCCGTTTTCGCGACAGACCTTTTCGATGGCTATCAGCTCGCTGAAATTGTAGATAGAGCCGCCACCTTTATTCATGGTGTTTTCAACCGATACCAATCGTGTGAGTGGACGATGCGGGTCGGCCGGCGGATTAATATGTGCTGCCACATCTGCAGCTGTAATTCTTCCCTGTTCACCTTCGAGCAGGCAAACCGATGCACCTGAGTTCATGGCAATGCCTCCTCCTTCATAATAATAAACATGTGATAATTTATGGCAAATTACCTCATCGCCGGGCTGAGTGTGGGCTTTGATAGCAATTTGGTTGGCCATAGTCCCCGAAGCACAGAAAAGAGCAGCTTCCATTCCGAACATGGTGGAAACTTTTGCTTCGAGTGCGTTTACGGTAGGGTCATCGCCAAAAACATCGTCGCCAACCTGAGCTGCAAACATGGCTTTTAGCATTTCCGGAGTTGGCCGGGTAACGGTATCACTTCTGAAGTCTATCATACAAAAATATTGAAGTTGAGGGTTGGGATTTGAGGGGAATCAGTATTTGTAAGCAAAGAGCGGCAATACTCATGGGTAAAAGGCTCATAAGGTTTTTCCTTTTACTCTTTCACCCGAATTTTGCGGTTCTAATTTTATATTTCGTAGTCAACACAAACTTTGGCAGCCGAATAGTCCTTATTGAATACAATAAAATCCTGGTGAGCAGGATGAACAATGTAGGCTTCAAGGTCTGCCATGTTATCAAAATCCATAATTAACACTATATCGTGCGACCATGAGAGCTGCCTGATATCGATTCCTGCTTCGTATTTTCGGATTACGTCGATATGTAAAGGCAGCAAATCTAATCGCTTTAACATTTTCTTTGCGGCAGCCATCTTCCCGGTTTCATCACCGAAATCTTTGAGTTTAAAGGTGACAATATGTCTTATCATAAGTTGATAGGCTTTAGGGATTTGTATTGAGGGGCCTGCTTTGAGCTGGACTTATGGTATGAATAAGGGGTTTGGTTGACGATAAAAATCGGCTTCCATTTATACATGGGATGCAAATGTATCCCTAATTTGAATAAGTCCCTTTAACAAAGTAGCTTTAGGGCAACCGATGTTCATTCGCATATATCCTTCGCCGCCTGGTCCGAACATTACTCCCGGATTAAGGCCAACTTTGGCTTCGAGCAGGAAGAAATCATTCAGATCCTGATCTTTCAGGCCTGTTTCACGGCAATCGAGCCAGACAAGGAAGGTGGATTCAGGTCGTATCACCTTTATTTTTGGAAGATACTGCGATGCAAATTCTATCAGCGTATCAACGTTCCCTTGCAGGTATTCCATCAATGCATCAACATAAAAATCACCATGCAGGTACGCTTCCTCCGAAGCGATATTGCCAAAAATATTTCCCCCTCCAATATGCAAATGATCAAGCTGTGCATTGAATTTTCTGCGGAGGCTGTCATTTTCAATTATAACCGAAGAGGTTGATAGCCCCGACAGGTTAAATGTTTTGCTTGGTGCAACAGTGGTAATGGTAATCATGCTTATTTCGTGCGAAAGACTAGCCAGGGGAATGTGCTTATATGGACTAAAGATAAGGTCGCAATGTATTTCGTCCGAAATAATCAGGATGTTATATTTCAGGCATATTTCTGCCATGCGGCTTAATTCCTCACTTGTCCAAACACTGCCGCCGGGATTATGCGGGTTTGAAATTATCAGCATTTTAGCGCCTTCTTTCGCAAGTGCTTCGAGATTTTCGAAATCCATGTACAGGCGTCCTTCGCGCATGATAAGATTGTTGTGCAGAAGGCTTCGTTTATGATCGGTTACAGCTGTAAAAAAAGGAAAATATACAGGAGGCTGTACAATGATTTTATCACCTGGCTGTGTATAAGCAAGTACCGCAAGGTTCACGGCAGGCACTACTCCCGGGCAGAATGAAATCCAATCGCGATCAACGCTCCATTGATGCCGGCGTTCGAGCCAGTTTACCAGTGAAGTGAAATAGCTTTCTTCACGGAGTGGATATCCGAAAACCCCGTGATGGGCACGTTCGATAATAGCTTCGGTTATATATTTAGGTGTTAGAAAATCCATATCAGCAACCCACATGGGCAATGCATCACCTGCTCCCAGGAATTTCTCCATTCCGTCGTATTTGATGCACGAACTGCCTGTTCGTTCAATAAGTTGATCAAAATCAAAATTCATATTCTGCGGTTCAGTTTTTATGCGCCAAAGGTATTATTTTTTCAGAAAAGGTGGGTAGAAGATAAGCCGAAGCCTGCTCAGACATGCAAATAAATTGGCATATAGACGATCAGCTCCTGAAACAGCCAATCTCGACCGAAACCTTTTCCACTGCTTAACATTTGTCTGAACAGCTATAAATAGCTATTTTTGTTTTTCTTTAGACTCGCCCATGAATGATTCCCCGGTTAACCAGGTTTTACGTAAATATTATTTCGACGATACCCCATTTATAAAGCTGATGCGTAAGCGGATACACAAGGTGTTGCTTATTGCAAGTAATTACGATGCATTTATTCTTGAAAGCGATGGACGCATCGATGAACATATTTTCAATGAATATACTTCGCTTAACCTGAGCAATCCTCCAGAGTTAATACAGGTGCCCTCCGAAGAACAGGCACTCGATGTACTCGAAACGGATAAAATCGACCTTGTCATTTGCATGCTTACGCTCGAAGATATCGACTCTTTCGATCTGGCTAAGCATGTTAAGCATAATTATCCCACAATCCCTATTGTAGTGCTTACGCCGTTTTCGCGTGAAGTTACATTAAAGCTATCAAACGAAGACCTGAGTATTATCGACTATGTTTTCAGCTGGCTTGGAAATCCTGATCTGCTTGTTGCAATCATTAAACTGCTTGAAGACAAAATGAATGTGGAGTACGACGCACTCGAAGTAGGGGTGCAGGTTGTACTGCTGGTTGAAGACTCTATTCGTTTCTATTCGAGTTACCTTCCTAATATTTATAAGATTATTTTTCAGCAGACCAATTCGTTTATGACCGAAGGCCTCAACGAGCATCAGCGCATGATGCGAAAACGTGGCAGGCCTAAACTTGTAATGGCAACTACCTATGAGGAAGCGGTCAGGTTATTCGATAAATACGAGAAAAACCTGCTAGGGATCATATCGGATATTAGTTACAAACGTGGCGGACAGGAAGACCCTGAAGCCGGTTTTAAGCTTCTTACCCATGTACGGTCGAAAACGGATTTTCTGCCTTTTGTTCTGCAGTCGTCTGACCTGAAATATCAGAAAGTAGCCAGCAGCCTTGGAGTTGGTTTTATCGACAAATACTCCAAAACCATGGCCCTCGAACTGCGCGACTTTATGATGGAGTATTTTGCCTTTGGCGACTTTGTATTTGTTGATCCGGAGACACATCGCGAAATTATGCGCGCCCCCGATCTGAAGGCGTTGCAGAAAAGGATATTTCAGGTTCCGGATGCATCACTCGAATATCATATTTTCCGGAATCATTTAACACGTTGGCTGTTTGCCAGGGCACTGTTTCCGCTGGCCGAATTTTTCAGGGATGTAAGACCTGGTGATTTTACTGACCTTGACGATATCCGCCGTTTTATTTTCGAATCCATAGCCGGTTACAGGCTCAATAAAGCCAGGGGTATTATTGCTCAGTTCGACCGCGAAACATTCGATGAATATATCAGTTTTACACGCATAGGCGAGGGTTCAATCGGTGGCAAAGCCAGGGGGTTGGCTTTCCTTGATGCCATAGTAAAAAGGAACAGGCTGTTCGATATGTTCAACGATGTTGTGATTAATATCCCCCAAACTGTAGTTCTCTGTACTGATATCTTCGACGAGTTCATGGAAGACAACGATCTTTACAAAGTTGGCCTTTCCGACCTGAGCGATTCCGAAATACTGATCAACTTTGTGAATGCACGGCTTCCGCTTCGCCTGCACGATGACCTGCTCAAGTTTATCCACCTGGGGAAAAGGCCTATAGCGGTGCGCTCATCCAGTCTGCTCGAAGATTCACATTATCAGCCATTTGCCGGTGTATATTCAACCTATATGGTCCCTGTTATGGCCGAAGACGACCGCTTTACGCTTGAGTTGGTTAGCAACGCCATAAAAAGCGTCTATGCCTCGGTATTCTTCCATGGAAGTAAAGCGTATATGGCTGCAACCAGCAATGTGATCGACCAGGAGAAAATGGCTGTAGTGCTGCAGCATGTTGCCGGAACGCAGTATGAAGACCGGTTCTATCCTTCCTTTTCGGGTGTAGCACGTTCTATTAACTTTTATCCTATTGCGCCGGAGAAGGCAGAAGATGGCATAGCAAGTATTGCACTAGGGCTGGGTAAATACATTGTCGATGGCGGAGTCTCTATCCGTTTTTCACCCAAATATCCGCGTAAAATCATGCAGCTTTCGTCAACTGAAATGGCCTTGCGTGAAACACAGAAATATTTTTATGCCCTGGATATGGATCCCTATAGTTTCAGACCATCTGTTGATGACAGCGTTAATATGAAAAAGCTGAAAATTGATGTTGCTGCCGAAGATTCATCGTTCAGAGATATGGTTTCGACTTTCGATTTTGAAAACCACACCATTCGTGAAGGAATACTTAACGATGGGAAGAGGATTGCCACATTTGCCAATATTCTGAGTCATGATAAGTTCCCACTGGCTAAAATTCTGTCACTCTGTCTCGAAATGGGAGCTAAGGAAATTGGAAAGCCTGTCGAAATTGAATTTGCTGTTGAATTAAACAAAGGGAAAGGTCAGCCTGCTGTTTTCAATCTTTTACAGATACGGCCCATTGTGGAAAGCAAGGAAAGGATTGATGTAAAAATTGAAGAGATAAAATATGAGGAAACAATTCTGTATTCCCATGCTGCATTGGGTAACGGGACTGCCAATGACTTATACGATATTGTATATGTCAGGACATCTACCTTCGACCCGTCGCGCAATCCTGAAACTGTTTTGAAAATTGCCGAATTAAATGACCAGTTCCTGGCTGCCCACAAGCATTATGTACTTGTTGGCCCTGGTCGCTGGGGTTCAAGCGATCCCTGGCTTGGAATTCCTGTTAAATGGCCACAGATTGCCGCTGCAAGACTTATTGTTGAGTCAGGACTCGAAAATTACCGCATCGATCCCAGTCAGGGCACACATTTCTTTCAGAATCTGACATCTTTCAGGGTAGGGTATTTTACAATCCATCCGTATATTAAAGACGGGTTTTTCGATGTGGATTACCTCGATAGCCTGCCGGCAGTGTATGAAGATGATCTTGTCCGTCATGTTCGTTTTGATGATCCGTTGACAATGATTATTAACGGACGCACAAACTCCGGTGTACTTATGAGGCCTCAGACAAAGTGCCAGCCTAAGAAAAAGAAAATAGAGAAGCTATAAGTCAGTTTTTATGCGGGCCAGGTATGTATCGTTTCTATCACAGAACCATCCAGTCCGGTATATTTTCTCATCAGGTTTGATGTGAGGCACGAATGTACCGGCAGCACAGCAACCAGCATGCCAGGTTTAAGATTGCATCCCGCTTGGGTCAAGGTCAGAATGCCATGTTCCTGTGATAGTCCGCTTACCTTTCCGAGCAGGGTAGCTGTATCCCAGTTTTCTCCATCCCAGCCTACTGCCAGCCCATAAACAGGCTTTGGATCAGGTGTCAGTAAGATATTTTCTTTCGAAAGGTGAACAGCACCTCCGTAAATAACAGCTTCATTCCGGTTAGGATGTACCGCGACAACAGGGCAAATCAAAGCAACAGCAATATCTGCGAGTCTGCATGATCCCAGTGTAAACTGCATGACATCGAAAAATACGAAATTCCCCGGGCGTATTTCGTCAATCCCTGTTACAACAGGCAACTGGCTGCATGTTGGGGTATCGCCAACGGAAACGATCAAATCAGGATAT
Organism: uncultured Bacteroidales bacterium; assembly: GCA_903822525.1. Taxonomy (GTDB): domain Bacteria; phylum Bacteroidota; class Bacteroidia; order Bacteroidales; family UBA4417; genus UBA4417. Next base: position 11,785 of record CAIJPI010000097.1, read on the forward strand.
CGGTCCAGGTAATGCTTTTTTAAGCGAAGGAGGTTTTCGGCGGTAATCTGCTGGATCTGAAAAATTTCATTCCTGTCGGCGGCCTGATAAGTGTTCCCGCTATGTGTCAGAAATCCCTTGAAATTGAGTTTTAATGGATCAGCAGTATGTAAGATACTGTCAATCAGCTGAATGTTTGATGGTTTTACCCCGGTACGATGATAGCCTGTATCTATTTTGATAAAGAAACCACAGGCGCTTCTCAGTTTTTCCGACAGAAATCCCGCGACTTGTTCTGACTCGATCAGCACTTGCAGGTTTATCTCGGAAGCCAACAGGTTGATCTCTTCAATTTCAAGCAGGTTTACCGGGAACGCAATGGTGATATTATCCCATCCGTGCTTTGCAAAATACTGAGCCATACTTACGGATGAAACTGTTATAGCCGAAACTCCTTCTTCCCGGAACCATTCGCCAATGGTTGCCGACTGGTGTGTCTTAAAATGTGGCCTGAAAATCACTTTCTGCTCGCGGGCTCCGGCAGCCATATTATGGATATTCTGTTTGCAGATGTCTATGTTTATCAGTAGGGTCGGCTTTTTAATACTAAGCATGGGAATATGACGTTATAGCTGCAAATTTGATACTTTTGCACAAACAAACAGCATATTATGAATAAAATCAGTTCTGTATTTTTCATATTTTCGATTATGATGTTTGCCCTTTCGTGCCGGAATGGAGAAAGTGCTGACAAAAACCTGGTGACAAAGCGTATTCAGTACGATGTTCCAATCCATAATGCCGAAGCGGATATGGATTGGTGGGTGCAGAACATTGAAGGCAGTAACCGCGAAAAACTTCTTACTGACATTATTCAACAAGTTACCGGAGGTAAAGTTAAAGCCTACGATTTTCTGACCTGCAAACCTTATTCAGCCGACGAAATTAAAAACATGATGAAGCGCATCGATACCATAAGTTTTGAACGTACCACTCCGCCTTACGACCTGGTGGATACTGTTATGGTTACCGAAATACGGTTAAGTG
>CAIJPI010000098.1 GCA_903822525.1 uncultured Bacteroidales bacterium
AGGAATACCCTGCCAGCAATACTGTTAGTGCAAGTAAAAAGGTTTTTTTCATAGAAATGACTAGTTGGTTTAAAGTTGAGAAATGCTCTCCACTAGTTGCAAATGTAGAAATATATTGATGAAAAGCAAAAAAGCCTGTTCTGGTCCTGAAATCAGGAATCCAGAAAGCAATTTATTTATTTTTACCTAACTTGTTTTCACACTTTGTAAAGTGCCGGCACAGAGATGCATTCAAATAGCTAAAACGTAAAAAAGGCCTGTTGAAAACAAGCCTTTTTATATCCTCTTCAGCAAAAGAAGGATCATCAATGCATATGATAGTCGGGGCGACCTTCAAAATCACGTCTTTCGTCTCCCGGAATTTTTCCTGCAAATTTGCGGAGGTTATAGGTTAGCGAAAGCATAAAATACTGCCGCAACACCTCTGTATTTGAATCTTCGATATAGGTATCCGTTACACTGCGGTTAAGGCTTTTATTTTCATCCAGGATATCGTAACAGGAAAACTTGATTTCACCCGACTTATTTTTGAAGAGTTTCTTTCCTACGTTAAAATTCCATAGGGTGTATTGATCGCTGATACTGGACGAGAGCCCGTTATAATTCTGATAGGTTACGCTGTTTTGAACGAAGAATCCTTTCCAGAATTCCCAGTTGAACTGAACCGAGCCGATCTGAAAGAAGTAATTGTTATTCAACTCAGGCTGAATGGTGTTCTCCACCAGGTTATAATTGATGTTGTAAGTGAGGGTAAAATCTATCTTCTCACTTATATTGCTACTCAGTACAGCCCCCAGGTTTAAACCGTATGTATTCGAAAAATTAGCCTGGGAATTGATAAGACTAGGCAGGCGGTTAAAACTTACTCCGGTATTGAAATTAAGATTACACTTGATGGGTTTTACCGGAAGACCAAGGGTGATAAGTGCGCGGCCATTCCAGGCTCCGTCGAGGTTTTCAGGCATCGTTAAATGGGTACCACGATTGATGGCTTTTCCGTAAATAACGGTATCGTTGTAAGCGATAAACGAAGAGTTTCCAATATAATTCAGTGTTTTCTGGTAAAACAGCATCCCAAAAAGGTTTGCAGTTTTATCTTGATTGGAATGTGAAAAACGCGACATGGCAAAATGCCGTTTCTCCTGTTTCAGCGAAGGGTTACCGGTTGAAAGCAGTAAAGCATTGGAGTTATCGACGACTCTCTGCAACTGCCCTGTTGAGGGCGCGTTGGTACTGGCACGGTAAGTGACCCGTATATTGCTCAGTTTCGAGAATTTATAATTGAACATAATATTGGGAAGAACCGTGTTGAATGTTTTCTGTGTCGAATCGCTGTATGGGAAGCTGGTATTTCCTTTTAAATCGGCATATTCGTAAAGAATACCGGCATTCAGATTCATCTTTGCTGACTGATAAATATACCCGCTTCCTATACGGTGTGTAAGATACCCACTGGTATATATATTGGATAGCAGGGTATCGAACAGGCTGTATTGCTTCTGCTCTAATACGTAGTTGTAAGTCTTCTTGTCGTTATTGTTATCCGACCAGGATACATTATAATTAAACTGTAACTGGCTGTTCTTTCCTATGGGTTCGGTATACACCAGGTTGGTCGCGAGGTTGAGACCATCTGACAGCGTTTTACCGTATTGCTGCACCGAATCGTTAGCTTGTCCCTTGGTCAGATTATAGAAATCACTTATCGAATTTACATAATTGTTCTTGTAGCGTTTGCTCAGCCCTGTGGTAAGGTTAATGGAAACTGTTCTCCCTTTTTTGTTGAATTTGTGCCTGTACAGCAGGTCGTTATTGAAGTTATAGCCGTTAGCATCGCTTTCGCTGGCATTTAATGTTTTGTTCAAAAGGTTGGCCAGGATGTATTCGGGGTCGAGCGCATTAAAAGCTTCTGTTTTACTGTTTGCTGTATTGGTCTGCAAACTAAGCCGGGGTGAAATGATAAAGGAATTGGTGGTATCGGGATTGTATTCAATACGCATATTCAGCCGGTGATTGTTGTTATCCGAACCCGAAGTACTTATTTCATTGTAATACTGGCTCACTTCACCGCCCATTATATATTGCCTGTCGACCATACGGTTGGTAGTGTTTACACCCTTGTTCCAGAAATAGCTGGCATTGAGTATAAGTTTGCTTCCCCAGGCATCAGTATAATTAAATCCAAGCGCATGGGTGCTGAAAATGCCGCTTTGAGGTCCCATCTGAAATGATGAACCTCCACTGGGCCTGCCTCCCGGCATTCCTTGCTGGCGGCCGCCGCTGCCACTGCCTATCACATCTTCGGCCGAGAAATTCTGCTGGTTTACATTATTGCTCATTCCCAGCAGCGTAATGCGCCTCTGGCCTTTGAAAAAGTTAATATTGGCGCCCAGCAGGTAGCGTTTGTCGGTTCCTATTCCGCCTGAAAATTTCCCGAACTGACCTGAATTCTTTGCATTACGGGTAATAATATTAATAGTTTTCTGTCCGCTGCCATCATCAAAACCTGTCCAGGCTGCCTGGTCGGATAGTTTGTCGAACACCTGGATTTTATCCACTACTTCGGCCGGGAGATTCTTGAGTGTAACGGCAGGATCGTCACCAAAGAACTGTTTTCCATCGACCAGGATTCTTTTTACATCTTCGCCATGGGCTTTTACGGTACCGTTTTCGATGGTAATGCCTGGCATTTTCTTTACCAGGTCCTCGGTGGTTGCATCCTGCGTAACCTTGAAAGCGCCTGCATTGTATTGGGTGGTATCTCCTTTTTGCTCTGCCCGTATAGCGGTGCCTTTAATTTCGACCCCGCCCAGGTTGGTAAAGGTTGGCTTCATGCTTACAGGACCTATATTATCCGTCTTTCCGCCGACGAATACATTCTGAACCAGTTTTTCAAATCCTATATAGGTGACTTCTAGCCTGAAGGGGCCGCGGCTAAGCTTTTCGAAGGTGAAATCACCCTGCTTGCCACTCCTGGCATAGTTTATTTTTGTTGTATCCCGTATACTTGTTAACTGAACGCTTGCTCCTGCAAGAGGCGATTTATCTTCCATATTGTTGAGAGAACCGGTGAGCCGGAACTCCTGCGGCATTGCCGCATTCAGAATAAGCAAACATGTGAATGAAAGAACGTACTTGAGTTTGAACATAAGAAATGTGAAATTAATTGGAAATTTAAATGATAGAATTTTAGACTGCCAGAAGTGGTAAAAGATTAAGATGGGGTGTAAAATGTTTTTCGGGCAAGTTAAATGATATTTTTCATTAACCGTCAAACCTCTGCTGAAAGATAAAAGTTATTGACCATAAAGCAAATCGCTTATAAAAAAGCAAAAAGATCAGAATGTATAATTTCATAGATAGGGCTGAAAAGTCAAAACCATTTTGTTCATTATTTTTGGCAGCCACATGCTTTTTAGTTTGACATTTTGTAGTTGACAAATTGTTAGAACGATTATGGAAGTTGACGGGCGAAGTAAGAATAATTAAAAACCGGCTAGTTTTTCTTTTACTTCCTGTCTGGTGATCCGGGTGTCAAATTATAATACTACTAATTCGATTTCTAAAGGAGAGAAATATTTATTAAAACGAATTTGAGGAATTTAAAATCCTCTGACAAAGAGAAGGGATTTTAGCCATTTTAAAATGCAGAAAAACACGAGGCAGAATAAAAATTTGGAAATCGGAAGGACAAAATATTCCGGAATGGAAAAACAACCAAAACAGGGTCATTTATTGTTCTTGTTTTTCCTGCATAATTACCAAACAATGCATGCTTATTAAGTTGCAGAGCACCAGGAAGATAGTTTTTATATGTGTGCCGGTAAGTTTCCGAATTATGCTTTTTTAAGCCGCTGAGATTTAAAAATATTTTTATTCGTGGTATATGGGCTTCAAATATTCCATTTTAAAGCACTTTCATTTTCGGGATAATTCGGTTGAAGGTTCAATTTTTAGGAATGGCATAAAAACTTCAAATAAATAATATGTGATATATCGCAATATGTTGGCGAACCTGAGAAAAGGATAAAAGTGAGAAATTGGGAATTAAGAAAGGATGGACCAAATTGCAGTGAGAATACTGTTTTTGATTGAAGTAAAAAAAAAATCTGCAAACCGGGGAGCCGGTTCACAGATGTATTTATTTTTTCACAAGTATCAGATTGGAAAGATCGCTCTGTTCCGGACTGATGTTTTAAGCTATATCTTAATTTTACTGATACCCTGCCTGATTCGCTGCAGGATAAAATCTTTACCAATAACAGCCATCATATCCATCATTCCGGGTCCGGCATTGGTGCCGACTACCGCAAGCCGGAGTGGGTTCATAAGTTGTCCCATGCCTATACCTTTTAGCTGAACAAAATCTTTTGTGGCAACTTCAATGGATTCTTTTATAAAAGGATCAGCTGATTCAAGTACTGAGATATATTCGGCCAGCAGGGCAGGGGTTTCGGCTTTCCAGATTTTAGCCACCACCTTTTCATCATACGACTGAGGATCGAGGAAAAAGAAATCCGATTGCTTCCAAAGATCCGGGATTAAAACAGCCCTGTCGTGTATCAGTGCACATACCTGTTCAACATAATCGATGGAGGTCTCAATGTTTTTTTCGTTCAGGATCGGAAGTAACAATTCGGCCAGTTCGGCAGGTGATTTTTTCGAGATGTACTGGTGGTTATACCAATGTGCTTTTTCAACGTCAAATTTAGCTCCCGATTTACTCACGCGCTCAATGCTGAATTCACTAACCAGTTCGTCCATCGAAAATAATTCCTTTTCAGTTCCAGGGTTCCAGCCCAGGAATGCCAGCATATTAATAAATGCTTCGGGCAGGTAGCCGCTTTCACGGTAGCCTGACGATACTTCACCCGATTTAGGATCGGTCCAACGCAAAGGGAAAACCGGAAATCCAAGCCGGTCGCCATCGCGCTTGCTTAGTTTACCGTTTCCATCAGGTTTGAGAAGTAGTGGCAGATGGGCGAATTCAGGCATTTCATTTTCCCATCCCAAAAAGCGATAGAGCAAAACATGCAAAGGAGCCGATGGCAGCCACTCCTCGCCCCTGATAACATGCGATATCTTCATCAGGTAATCATCCACAACATTTGCCAGATGATATGTCGGCATACCGTCTGATTTATACAGCACTTTGTCGTCGAGCAAAGCGGAATCAACAGTTACTACTCCCCGGATAAGATCGTGGACAGTAATGGTTTCATGATCCGGAATTTTAACCCTGATCACATAATGAACCCCTTCGCTGAGTAATGTTTTTACCTCATTTTCGGGTAAGGTGAGCGAGTTTTTTAATCCCATCCGGGTCTGTGGGCCGTATTGAAATGTTTCCTTCCGCGATTCATAATCTTTACGCAGGAAATCAAGTTCTTCGGGCGTGTCAAAGGCATAGTAGGCAGTTCCGTTTTGCAGAAGTTGCAAGGCATACTGATGGTATATCTCTTTACGGTCACTTTGCTTGTAAGGAGCGAAAGGTCCTCCTATATGCACACCTTCGTCGAATTGTATGCCACTCCAGGATAGTGATTCAACAATATATTGTTCAGCTCCGGGTACAAATCTTCCCTGATCGGTATCTTCGATACGGAGGATGAATTTTCCATTGTATTTACGGGCAAAAAGGTAATTGTATAGTGCAGTCCGTACACCGCCAATATGAAGCGGGCCTGTGGGACTTGGGGCAAAACGAACTCTTACTTCGCGCATGTTTTGTATGTTTAAAGGGGGCAAAGATACAAAACCTACGCTTGGGAGAGAATGTGGTTTTAATAATGCTTAAGCTGCACAAACAACAATTGGCCGTAATTGTTACCTTTGCAGGTTATATTGTTGATTAGCCCTTTGTAATGTAATAGTGCGCACAGCACGGGGTTCACATGCCGAAAGTAATGGAAAGCAACTATGCGTTATTAATCCGGAAAATTGATGAGTTTATCCGGAAGTATTATAAGAATCAACTTATCCGCGGACTGCTTTATTCAATGGCAGCCCTCGGCAGTTATTTTATTCTTATTGTGCTGCTCGAATATTTTTCATGGTTCAGTACGGGTACCAGAAGCGTGTTTTTTTACACATTTCTAGGAATTACCCTGTACATTTTAACACGGTTTATTGTTATTCCGCTTGCTCATATCAGCCGCTTAGGTAAAATTATCAATCACGAAAAGGCAGCTGAAATTATAGGCAAACATTTTACCGAAGTAAAGGATGTTTTGCTCAATACACTGCAGCTTCACCACCTCGGTAGTAATACTGACGATAGCCCCGATCTGATCAGAGCCAGCATCGATCAGAAAATTAGTCAGCTGCAACCGGTTCCTTTTGCCGAGGCAGTTGATTTACGGAAGAATCGCAAATACCTGCCGTATGCATTACCTCCGGTTATATTTTTACTGGCGGCACTTATGATTTCACCTTCGCTTATTTTAGCCCCCTCGAAACGCATACTGAATCATAATGAGGTTTTCGAGCGTCCGGCTCCATTTGTTGTAAAAGTGCTCAACGAAAAACTTCAGGCAGTTCAGCAGGACGATTTTACGGTAAAAGTTAAGATAGAAGGTGATGAAATCCCTGCACAGCTTTTTATTCAATCAGCTCAGGCTAATTACCGTATGGAAAAAGAAAGCAATGTGCTTTACAGCTATACCTTCCGAAACCTGCAGCAGAATACACCCTTTGTAATTACTGCCGACCAGTATAATTCGAAAGAATATACCATAAAAATACTTCCCAAGCCGATCATATTGTCATTCGATGTGCTGGCCGAGTACCCGGCTTACCTTAGCCGTAAAAACGAGACTATGGCTAATACCGGCGACCTGACTGTTCCGGCCGGAACCAGACTGACCTGGAAATTCTACACACGTGATACCCGAAAGCTGTTTTTCAGGATAGGAGGGAAGTTGTCAGAAGTTTCCGCAGGTAACTCAAATACCTTTACCCGATCAGCGCGCATGATGGAAGGTTCGCCTTATTCGGTTCTTATTGGCAACGAATATTTCAGCAACCGCGATTCCTTGTCGTACCTGGTTAATGTGATACCTGATTTATACCCGTCAGTTTCGGTCGAAGAATTTAAAGATTCAGTATACGATAACCGTTTGTACTACCAGGGAACGGTGAAGGACGACTACGGATTAAGCCGCCTAATATTTGCCTGGTCGGTAAAAAGAGCGGGATCCGAAAATACTTCCACCGATATTAGAACGCGTGATATTCAGTTGGATAAAACTTTGCTGCAACAACAGTTCTTTTATTTTATGGATATGGCAACCTTGTTTGTTCAGCCGGGTGACGAAGTGGAATATTACTTCGAAATATGGGACAATGATGGTGTAACAGTCAGTAAATCAACACGATCGGTGAAACGTATTTTTAAAATACCTACACTGGACGAGATTGAAAAACTGACTGAGAAGAAAAATGACGACATTAAGGATAAGATGGAATCGGTGATCCGTCAGTCGCAATCGCTGCAGAAACAGGTGGAGGATATGCAGAAGAAAATGGTTGATAAAAAAGAAGTGGGCTGGCAGGAAAAACAAACCCTGAAGCAGTTGCTTGATAAACAAAAGTCGGTTCAGGAACAGATACAGGAAATACAAAAGGAGAACAAGGAAAAGAGTCTGCAGGAAAATCAGTACAAGGAAATTGCACCTGAATTGATCGAAAAGCAAAAACAACTCGAGGAGTTGTTTAATAAAGTAATGTCGGAAGACATGAAAAAAATGTATGAGGAATTGCAGAAAATGCTTGAAAATATCGACAAGGATAAGGTTGCCGAAATGCTCGAGAAGATGAAGGACGACACAAAAGGACTGGAGAAAGAACTGGATCGTAACCTCGAATTATTCAAGCAGCTTGAAGTGGAGCAGAAGCTTCAGCAAACTATCGATAAGCTTGATAAATTATCGGAAGAGCAGAAGAAACTCTCTGATGAAACTAAGGATGCCAGTAAAGAAAATCTTGCCAAACAGCAGGAGAAGCAAGCAGATCTGAAGAATCAGTTTGACCAGGTAAAGGATGATTTGAAAGCCTTGCAAAAGAAAAACAGTGAGCTGGAAGAACCCAATAAAATAGAGAATACCGATGCAGAAGAGAAGGATATTGATCAGGATATGGATAGCAGCAGCGAGGAGATGAAAAGCGGAAAGTCGCAGAAAGCATCGCAATCGCAGAAGAGTGCATCGGGGAAAATGAAAAAGCTGAGTGAGAAGCTAAGCGAAATGCAGAAAGAAATGGAGGAGGAAAAAGAGGGAGAAGATATGGAAGCCATGCGGCAGATATTGGATAATCTTGTCAAAATTTCGTTTGATCAGGAAGATATTATGAATCAGCTTACGGTTGTAAGCACTACCAATCCGAAATACCTGCAGATTATACAGCACCAGAAAAATCTGAAAGATGATCTGAAAATCGTTTCCGACAGCCTGTATGCACTTAGTAAACGGCAGGCAAGCATTGAGCCTTTTATCATCCGCGAAATGTCGACGGTTGAAACCAATATGGACGAGGCTGTTTCGCAGTTGAACAGCCGTTCCGTACCTACGGCAAAAACCAGGCAGCAATATGCCATGACTTCGGTTAACAACCTGGCGCTGATGATTGCTGAATCGTTGAAACAGATGCAGCAGAACATGTCGGGTTCCGGCTCCGGTAAATCAAAATCGCAGTGCAATAAACCGAAAGGAGAGGGCGGGAAAATGAAATCGATGCGTCAGATGCAGGAGCAGATGAACAAGCAATTGCAGCAGATGAAGGAAGGAATGCCAACTCCCGGAAAACAGGGTTCGCAGGGACAAAAGCAGATGAGTGAAAAATTTGCCCGTATGGCAGCTCAGCAGGAAGCCCTGCGCAAGCAAATGCAGGACTATGGGCAGGAGTTGCAAAAAGAGGGTACCGGTGTGGAAAAGAGCATTAAAGAAATGATGCAGCAGATGGAGGAAACAGAAACTGACCTGGTAAATAAGCGGATTAATATGGAAACTATTAAACGCCAACAGGATATTGTGACGCGTATGCTTGAGTCGGAGAAGGCCGAACAGCAGCGTGAACAGGATCAGAAACGGGAATCGGAAGAAGCTAAGGATATTTTTTATAATAATCCATCTAAGTACTTCGAATACAATAAGATAAAAGAAAAAGAAACGGAACTATTTCGCACTGTGCCTCCCAGCCTGAAGCCTTTCTATAAATCGAAGGTAAATGCCTATTTTCTTTCATTCGAACGCTAAAAAAACATATCATGATAAGCTTTACGTCAGTTGAAATCAATTACATTCTGAAGAATAAACTTAAAGTGCGGAGCTGGGTAAAATCTATCCTGATCCAGGAAGGAAAAACCGCAGGAGATATTACGTATATCTTTTGTAAGGATGAATACCTGGGAAGCATGAATACAAAATATTTAAATCATCATACGCTTACCGATATTATTACCTTTGATTATTCCGAGAAGGGAAAACTTTCGGGTGATATTTTTATCAGTGTTGAAAGAGTTAAGGAAAATGCGGCGAATTACAACACCACCTTTAACCAGGAAATAGGCCGTGTTATGGCACATGGCGTTTTACATCTTTCGGGTTATAAGGATAAAACCGCGGAAGATAAAAAAGTGATGAGGAGCAAGGAGGATCACTATCTTTCAACATTCCCGAATTTATAATACTTCGCTGCATGTCCTACAGGTAGTAGCCTGCAGCGTTTTGTTCCACGTGAAACATTTGTGATTTGTTTAAAAAATACGATATAATAGTTGTGGGAGCCGGTCATGCCGGGAGTGAGGCAGCGGCTGCAGCAGCTAATCTGGGATCTTCGGTATTGCTGATTACCATGCAGATGGGAACCATTGCGCAAATGTCGTGCAACCCTGCCATGGGAGGTATTGCAAAAGGGCAGATCGTTCGTGAAATTGATGCAATTGGTGGGTATTCAGGAATCATTACCGATCATACCATGATCCAATTCCGCATGTTAAACAGGTCGAAGGGACCTGCCATGTGGAGCCCTCGGGCACAAAGCGACCGTATGCGTTTTTCCGAGAAATGGAGGCTTACTCTGGAAGGAATCAGGAATGTTGATTTCTGGCAGGATACCGTAGAGGGCTTATCGGTTAAAGATGGATTTATTACCGGCGTGCATACAGCTATGGGTTACCATATCGAAAGTAAAGCTGTTGTATTGACCAACGGAACCTTTCTGAATGGATTAATTCATATCGGTTTAAAATCATTTGGAGGAGGCCGTATAGGGGAGAAGGCAGCAACAGGATTAACATCAAATCTGGTTCAGCTGGGATTCGAATCGAGCCGGATGAAGACGGGGACCCCGGTCAGAATTGATGGCCGATCAATTGATTTTTCAAGAATGGAAGAACAGCCTGGTGACGAAAGTGCCGGGAAATTCTCATTTACAAATACTCCTCCTCTCACTAATCAAAGGCCTTGTTATATCACCTATACTTCCCCCGAAGTGCACAAAATGCTGGAGACAGGCTTTCATGAATCGCCTATGTTCACAGGTCGAATCGAAGGGGTTGGCCCGCGGTATTGTCCTTCAATCGAAGATAAGATCAACCGTTTTGCAGATAAAACCAGGCACCAGTTATTTGTTGAGCCCGAAGGCTGGGATACGGCTGAGTACTACCTGAATGGATTTTCATCCTCACTTCCTGCCGAGGTACAGGTGAAAGCGTTGAAGTTAATTGCCGGGCTCGAGAATGCCCGGATATTCAGGCCGGGATATGCTATCGAATACGATTATTTCCCTCCGGTTCAGCTTAAGTATACACTCGAAACCAAACTGGTGCAGAACCTTTATTTTGCTGGCCAGATCAATGGAACCACAGGCTATGAGGAAGCAGCATCGCAGGGCCTTATGGCCGGGATTAATGCACACCTCAAACTTGCTGAAAAAGAGCCATTCATTTTGAAGCGTTCGGATGCATACATAGGTGTATTGATAGATGATTTAATAACAAAAGGGGTCGACGAGCCTTACCGCATGTTTACTTCGAGGGCTGAATACCGCATCCTGCTTCGGCAGGATAATGCCGATTTAAGGCTTACCCCCGAAGGAAATAAAATCGGGCTTGCTTCGGACGAACGCTTAAGCCGGGTTAATCATAAGCTGGAGTGGATCGATAAAATAAAGTCGTTTATGCGGACAACCAGCATTAGTCCCGACCAGGTAAACGGACTTCTCGAAAGCCTGGATTCGGCTCCTATACGTCAGAAAGTAAAACTGGAAGGACTGTTATTGCGACCGCAGATTTCGATTCATCAACTGATTAACCATATTGATTTTCTGAAACAATATACACAGCAGATTGGGGAGGACAATGCAGAAATACTCGAAGAAACGGAAATTCTGATAAAATATGAAGGGTACATCAGCAAGGAACAGGAGATAGCCGTTAAGCTTTCGAAGTTCGATGAGATGATATTAAAGCCTGATTTCGATTACCAGAGCCTTTCTTCGCTATCAACCGAAGCACGACAAAAACTTTCGCGTATTCGTCCGGCTACCATCGGACAAGCGTCACGCATTAGTGGTATTTCGCCTTCCGATATATCTGTACTGCTTGTTTTTCTAGGGCGGTAGCATTTGTTTCACGTGGAACAAAGTTCATGGGAAGATTTTAGCGTGTAAATGAAACCGGTAAGGCATGGTCGGAAAGCGAAACATAGTAATCCCTGAAAAGGTATAGATTCAGGAAACCGAGTATCAACGAAAGTAAATAAACGAATAGTATAGCATGGAAGTATTGAAGAATTGCCCCGTTTGCGGAGCTACAGAATTGGAACTGTTTTTAGCCGGAAAGGATTATTTCCTTACCACCGAATCGTTCGAAATTGTGAAGTGCAGCAACTGTGGCTTCAGGTTTACCAATCCCCGGCCCGGCGCCGGCGAATTAGGAAAATATTACGAATCGACTGATTATATTTCTCATTCCGATATTCGTAAAGGATTATTCGCATCGGTTTACCAGCAGGTACGTAAATATACACTTGGGAGAAAACGGGCCATGATCAGTAAATTCCAGCCGGGTGGAGAACTTCTTGACATTGGATGTGCAACCGGGCAGTTTCTGAATTATATGTCGAGATACGGCTGGAATGTTACCGGTATAGAACCGGATGAAAAAACAAGGACCAGGGCTATTTCAGAATATGGATTAAAGGTTTTACCCGAGGAAGGGCTAAACACAATCCGGAATGGAACGTTCGATCTAATTACCATGTGGCATGTTCTCGAACATGTATCGGACCTGAACGGACGAATGGAGCAACTCAGGAATTTATTAAAATCGCAGGGGACCCTTATTATTGCCGTTCCAAACTGCGATGCTTACGATGCGGTAAAATACAGAGCGTTTTGGGCAGGTTACGATTTACCCAGGCATTTATATCATTTTGCAAAATCAGATATGAAATTGCTGGCAGAAAAACACGGGTTTACAATTGTAACTATTTTGCCTATGAAATTCGATGCGTATTATGTAAGCCTGCTGAGTGAGAAATATAAGAGCGGCAGGATGCGTTGGCTGCCGGCTTTGTGGAATGGTTTTTGCTCAAATGTGCATTCCGGGCAAAATAAAGGCCATTCAAGCCTCATTTACGTGATAAAATTAAAATGAGCCGGTTTTAAGCCGTATATTCGCACCAAAGGCCTCTGTAATACCAAGCCCTGAATTTTCCGGGATCGTCGTTTATAGGGCTTAATTTTATAGCGTGCTCTCAAAGCCTTGTCAATTGTGGATTTCGTGATATCAGCCCTATGATTATGCGACAAAAAAGTAAAAAACACGTTCTGATCATGCTTTTTGTAAGCATTCTGTTTTTTATTTCGGCCTTACTGATTTCCATAACCGTAAAAAATTATTATTCCCCGCAAAAAGTCAACAAGCGGCTTACTTCCGAAATAGCTGCAGCCATTTCCGGCCTTAATACCGAACTTGACCAAATTGTATCAAAAAGTAAAGTTGACGATACAGGCTTAAGAGAATATCTCGAGAGAAATTATCAAAACGCATTTTCTGAAAAAGGGATCGAAATTCTGGTTTATAAAAAGGATAGCCTGAAATTTTGGACGGCGAATGTTTTTGCTGCACCTGTCGTAACCGACAGCTCCGGTTTCCGATCGGGTATTGTACAAAGCGGGAATGGTTTTTACCTGGTTCAGCGAAGACTGCATAAAGGCTTTACTATTGTAGCACTGCAGCTGATAAAGTACAATTACGATTATTCGAACGAATACCTTCCGTCAGGATTTTACAAAGAATTCAGTGCTCCCCATAATGCTTCGGTTAGTCTGCTGGAGGGCATAAATAATATATGTGATCCGCAAGGCAGGTTTCTCTTTAGTCTCACGTATCAGCAGCCTTTGGAGCAGGCACTCTGGATTCAGTACCTGATTTTTACACTGTATGTAAGTAGTTTTCTGTGCCTTATTTCTGTTCTATTTTCGCTCTACCTGTTTCTGATGGATAAATTCAGTCAGAAATGGCTGCTTTTTGCAGGTTTTGTGGTAGATGTAATTATTCTCAGGGCATTACAGTTTTACTTCAGCTTCCCATCGGATTTGTTCCAAATACAGTTATTTAATCCGGCCTTCTATGCTTCATCGGATCTTTTACCCACGCTTGGCGATCTTTTAATAAATGCCCTGCTCGGTCTGCAGATCACTTTTTTTGCATATAAACTATTTCTTGACTCATTACCCAATCTGAATGTTCCTGATTATCTGCAAAAAGGGAAGGCTGTATTATTTCTTTTAATGCTTATCGGTTTATTCTATTTCCTCAACCAGGCCATTAGCGGACTGGTACTGAACTCAGGCATATCGTTCAGGACCGAAAATATATTAGGACTTCCACTCCTGAGCCAGGTAGGTGTACTTATTATTGTTACGTTGTTGTTGGCTTTTTTATTCCTTTTTGAACTTACAGTACAGGTTTTTATACGGTGGATCCGAAGCTCCCGCTTTTTGATTTACCTTTTATTAGCTGGTATTTCCCTTTATACATTTATTGCGTTTGCAACACAGGAGTCCGACATGGTTTCTGCCGTCTTTTTCCTGTTTCTGCTAATTGTTTTATTTTATAAAGTCAGGTCAGGCGACAGGAAAAAATTCAGTTTCAGTGGAATATTTGTGATTGTAATTGCAATTTCATGCATGGCCACGTACCTGGTAAATAAATCGGAAACCATGCGTGAACAGGAGAAGCGACGCCTGCTTGCAGCTCATCTTTCGGATGCAAGGGATAATGTGGCTGAATACTATTACCAGGAAGCTGAAACAAGAATGAAACAGGATAAGAAACTTTCGGAAATGCTGGCAAAAGTAAATTCTGATACCGCTCTGTATTCGGTTTCGTCCTATGTAAAAGAGAAGTATTTTGCGGGTTACTGGCGAAAATATATGGTACAAATAACTGTATGTCAGAAAGATAAGACAATAAATATAAAACCAGGGAATATTATAAGCGGCTGTGAGGAGTATTTTGATGGGAAAATCGCCCAGTTTATGAAAGCGGTGCCGGTTCCGGGTTTGTTTTTCCTGCGTCAGTCGGTGGATGCCATGTATTACCTGGGAAAAATCGAATGTACATCAGCGAAAGGAGAAGGTGATACGAGGAATGTGATTTTTATTGAAATCAGTTCGAACGATGTATGGAAAGGCCTGGGGTATCCTGAATTGCTTTATGACAGTAAAAATTGCAGGTCTTTTAATCTGAGTGGCTATTCGTATGCATTTTATTACAAGGGTGAACTGGTTAAAAATGTGGGGAAATATGCTTATGATGTTGTAAATCAAAGTATTGTAAGTCAACAAATGGAAAGAGGATTCTTTACAGCAAAGGGATTCAGCCATTTTGTTTATACCAGTGATGGGGATACGATGATTGTTCTGAGCAAGGAAGTACCGCGGATTTCAGATTTTATTTCCCCCTTTTCGTATATCTTTCTTTTACTGATGATCATGCTGATTTTGCTGAACGGCTCGCTTGGTAACATGCTGAGCTGGAATTCCGGTATTTATACCTTCAGGTGGCGGCTTCAGCTTATTATGATATCGGTTATTGTTATTTCATCTATTGTGCTGATAACGGTCAGTATGTTGTTTATCAATACGATGAACGCAAATAAAAACAACGAAATACTCAAAGAAAAACTGAATTCAATAGTTATAGACCTCGAAACCAGGTATGGGCAGGGTGCATCTTTCGACATGGTAGCCCGGGACGAACTTTCCGATCTGCTGCTTAATTTGTCGAATACCTATTTCACCGACATCAATTTATACAATTCGGGTGGCTATATGCTGGCCTCGTCGCGCGACCAGATTTTCAGGGAGGGGATGATTTCGCAACAAATCAGTCCTGCAGCTGCTCAACAACTAATGGGGAACAATAAATCCTTCTTTATACAACAGGAGAATATAGGATCCTATGCATTTTTATCAGCATATGCACCAGTCCGTAACCTGGATAATCGCTTATTAGGGTATCTGAATTTGCCCTATTTCGCTAAACAGGAAGAGATCAGGCGCGAGATTTCGGGCCTGGTTTCTGCATTTGCCAATATTTACATTATAATGATAGTAATAACAGTTATACTGGCATTGCTGTTATCGAGATATATAACAAAGCCCCTTCAACTGATTGGGAACCAGTTTGGAAGTATAAAAATGGGCGATAAAAATGCAAAGATTGAATGGGTGCGGAAGGATGAGGTTGGCAGGCTCGTTGACGAATACAACCGCATGATCGACGAAATGGAAAAGAGTGCCGAATTGCTAGCCCGAAGCGAGCGCGAAAGCGCATGGCGTATGATGGCGCGGCAGGTGGCACACGAAATCAAGAACCCGCTTACACCTATAAAACTCAGCATGCAGCTGTTGATGAAGGCCTGGGACGACAAGGCACCTGATTGGGAACTAAGGTTGAAGCGATTTTCTCAGACACTGATCATGCAGATAGATACCCTTTCGGCTATAGCCTCGGAGTTTTCGGATTTCGCCCAGATGCCGGAGCCTCAGATCGGGCAATTTGATGTGATACCCCTTGTTCAGCAATCGGCAGCCTTGTTCCGCAATCAATCGGATTGTGAAATAACTTTTGATACTGAATTTTCCGAATGTATTATAAAAGCGGATCCTAACCAGATCCTGCGCGTATTCAATAACCTGATAAAAAATGCGTTGCAGGCAATACCGGCCGACAGGCAGGGCATGCTTCAAATCAGGCTGACTGTTTCTGCAAAGGAGTGTGAAATCAGTTTTAACGACAACGGAACAGGTATAAGCGATGAAAAGCTGACACGCATATTTTCTCCGAATTTCACCACAAAAACTGCCGGAATGGGCCTTGGATTAGCCATGGTAAAAAATATTATCGATCATTCTTCCGGCCGTATCTGGTTCGAAACCGTTCCGGGCGAAGGAAGCACTTTCTTTGTTTCACTTCCGATGCTGGATTAGGAAGGGTTAAAACTGAACAGAGAAACCTGCGTTTACAGAGTATATTGATGATAGACGAACCGGATCAGTATCAAATGAAATATCAAATTGCATCTTTTCATTCAGTAAAAACGCTGCTCCAAAATCAACGAAAGACTGAGCTTTAGAACCGGCAGAAAAATAATTATAATTCTCGAAATAAGTTGATAAAGCAGGGGTAACATGGTATGACAGGCAAATTGCTGCGAACTCTGCAGGAACGGGTGTAGCTCCATCAAATTCAAGACCCAGGTTATACCCCAGGCTCCAGTTCATGGTTAAATCATTATTCATCAAAAGGTATAGAGAAGGAGCAATATTTGGAGCGCTAAATTCCTTTTTACCAGCATGAGGAAGCGTAAAATTTACAAGTAATGATGTTTTAGGGATAGCATTCTGTCCATTAAACAATGCGATTTTAGTTCCCAGAGTAAAAGGTATAAATCCTGTGAGAACTTCGTTGTTAATTCTGCAGCGGATTAAATCAGAACCAATTCTCAATTCTACATG
Source organism: uncultured Bacteroidales bacterium (assembly GCA_903822525.1). GTDB lineage: Bacteria > Bacteroidota > Bacteroidia > Bacteroidales > UBA4417 > UBA4417. The sequence goes on from CAIJPI010000098.1 coordinate 17,029, forward strand.
CTCAACCACTCCATAACGGACCAAAGTTGTGTTCAGCGACCAAGTTTCTGTAGAAGTTGCTTTATCTGTTTGATAATAAGTGCCTGTTTCTAATTGAAAAACTCCTTTAAACAGCACAGACGAACCCGTTGATACACCAGGCCTGTCAGGAGAAAAATCAAATGGTTGAGCATTAACAAAAAGTGCGACCAAATTAAGTGTTAGAAGAACTACAATGCCAATTAGTCTATTCTTTTTCATAGATATAATTTTTTAAGAATTATCCGGCAGTCAATAAGTATGACTGTCGTTCAGTTATATTAACAGTTACAAGATTATTGCCGGGAATAAACTTTTCTTAACTATACCGCTACAGATTACTTCTCATCCTTCATGCACATTATTCAAAGGCTAATTATTATCTCAGTATCAGACTCCCTGCTATAATTAGCCCAATGGAAAGTAGAACTTTGAAACTTACTTTTTCGTTAAAAATAAGCAATCCGCCAAGCATGGTCAAAACAGGACCGGACAAACTGATAAGGGATGATAAAAATGGATCAGTTATTTTTAGCCCGTTTGCTCCTGACAGAACAGCGAAAAATACTACCAGGGCCATGATCCCGGCCTGCCAGAACCTGACCTTTGCGGTAACTCCGGGAAGTCCTTTCGCTTTAAGAAGATAAAATGCGGCGGCAGATACCAGTAATACTACAATTTCCTGCAACGACACCAGGAGTATGGGCTTGATCAATTGTAGGTTCCTATATTGAATGATCATGGATAACGAAAAACATACTATCATTCCTGAAAGAAAAATGTGCTGTTGCAGACGGACCGGATTTTTTTGCTCTTTGGAGCTTTCGGCGTAAATAAACAGTAAAAAACCACCAACTATCAGGAGTGCACCAGTTGCATAATGTGTAATGGGTATTCCCCTTATCGAAAATGTATAAATGGCAGTAATCAGACTACCAGCTAGGCTATAAAAACCGTATTGAATAAGTGTACCATTTTTGAACGAGAATACCAAAAAAATAAGCCCCATAGCTCCGAGAACCGATCCTAGTAATGCGCTGAAAAACTGGGGACCCGAGGCGAATGAAAAAACA
>CAIJPI010000099.1 GCA_903822525.1 uncultured Bacteroidales bacterium
AACAGTGTTCCCTCCCACCCCGATCAATATTTTCCCCTACCCTGATCCTCCCAACGACTGGGCAAAAAATTATACCGAAGATCAGCTGAAAGAAGGACGCGACTACTACCGACGTAATCTTGAAGTATCCTATATTTTTACCGGAGTCTGGTACATTCTCACCGTGGTGGATGCAGTTGTGGATGCACATTTTTTCGATTACGATATTAACGACGACCTGACGCTGGATGTAAAACCCTGGTTACCTGCTCCCGGATTAAATACTGCTAACCGGATTTCGGGAGGCTTAAACCTTACATTACGATTCTGAAAACGCTGGCCTTCAGAACATGCAGTATGAAGGCATTCGAAGAGCGTTTGCTCTAAACTGAAGATAAAAACGTACTTTTAACATTTATAATCCGGATTTATGATAATAGCACTTCTTGGTTATGGTAAAATGGGCCATGAGGTTGAAAAAATCGCTCTTGAGTCGGGGCACACCATAGGGCTTACCATCGATAATGAAAATGAATGGCTTGAGAAAGCCGGACTACTTTCAAGTTGTGATGTAGCTATTGAATTTTCGCTGCCTGTTATAGCTGTCGGCAATATAAAAAGGTGCTTCAAAGCAGGAATCCCGATAGTTGTTGGTACCACAGGCTGGTATGACCAGTTTCAGTTGATATGTGATGAATGCAGTAACGTTAACGGAACTCTTTTCCACGCGTCAAATTACAGCATTGGAGTGAATATTTTTTTCGAACTAAACAGCAGGCTTGCCTCTGCACTTCGCGACTATCCAATGTATCTGCCTGCAATGACTGAAACTCATCATACGCTGAAGCTTGATTCACCAAGTGGAACAGCCATTTCGCTGGCAAAAGATATTATCTCGGCAAATCCCAGGTTTACAAATTACACCCAGGCAGAGCCCGGACCGAATGAAATACCTGTTCAATCCGTACGCGAAGGAACTGTAACCGGCATACATTCGGTTACCTGGAGTTCGGAAACTGATCTGATCACCATAACACACGAAGCCAGAAGCAGACGTGGGTTTGCAGTGGGAGCAGTTATGGCAGCCTCATGGGTACATAAAAGAAAAGGTGTATTTACCATGAAGGATATGCTTAATCTCTAAAAATTGAATTATCCCTAAGTACAGATAGGAATGTCTTTAACACATTTTAACGAATAGGAAGCATTTCCCCTGTAACTTTTGGTAGATATTTGCACCTAAGTAAAATGCGGATCTAAAAAAATCTACAAAATAAATAACTACAAAAAAGCACATCCGCACGAACCAAAACCTAAAATCATACTTAAAGCCCCTCTATTATGGATCTGATGACAATACTTTTGCTTATTATTATCCTTTTCCCGATGTTAAATTATTGGATCTTCAACGAAGCCGGTGTTGAAGGGTACAAAGCGCTGATTCCATTTTACAACTATTACGTATGGCTGAAAGTTATCGAGAAACCCTGGTGGTGGTTATTACTCATGCTGGTGCCATTTATCAATATGTTTATGATTATGCTTATGCTGGTAAAAACGGCAGTAAGCTACGGCAAATATAAACTGGGTGACCAGGCACTTTCGGTTCTGTTTCCATTAGTCTACATCCCTTACCTGGGCATCTCCGATAAAGAACATTATATTAAACCCGAAAACAGGGTTATTCACAAAAAGTCACAGATCCGTGAATGGACCGATGCCATAATATTTGCAGTTGTAGCTGCATCCATTATCCGTATTTTTATGGTGGAGGCATACACCATTCCAACTTCTTCGATGGAAAAATCGCTTCTTGTTGGTGATTTCCTTTTTGTTAGTAAAATGAGCTACGGGCCTAAACTGCCTAATACGCCGCTTGCATTCCCGTTTGTTCACCATACCATGCCTCTGTCGCAATATACAAAGTCATATGTTGAGTGGATCAAATGGCCTTTTTACCGTTTCCCGGGTCTGACTACCATTAAACATGGCGATGTTGTTGTTTTTAATTATCCTGACGGGGATACAGTTGCACTCAAACAACAAAACCAGAGTTATTACGGCTTAGTCAGGCAACTTGGTCGTGAGAGGGTCTGGAACGATAAATTTAACTTCGGGGATATTGTTGCCCGCCCGGTTGACAAACGCGAAAACTATATCAAACGATGCATTGGCTTACCCGGTGATACCCTACAGATAATTGACGAAGTAGTTCAGATCAATGGCAAGCCACTTGATTTCCCTGAATTGTCGCAATTTATTTACCAGGTGAAAACTGACGGGAATCCCATAAACAGGCGTATTCTAGGAAAACTGGATGTTACCGAAGAAGTACAAATGACTGAATCGGGCGATCAGGTTCTTACGTTAACACAGGAATCAGTTGCCAGTCTTAAAAAAATGCCTAACGTTCTTTCTGTCGATAAAATAATTCAGCCCAAAGGATTCTGGCAACCGTATATCTTCCCATTCGACTCGGCCTATGCCTGGAATGTGGATAATTTCGGCCCTTTGTATATCCCAAAAGCCGGCGCTACTGTTAAACTAACACTTGCCAACCTACCGTTGTATTCACGGATCATCAATGCGTATGAACTGAATTCACTTGCCGTCGAAAACGGAAAAATATTTATTAACGGTAAGGAAGCAACATCTTATACCTTTAAACTCGACTATTACTGGATGATGGGCGATAACCGGCACAACTCAGCCGACAGCCGTTTCTGGGGTTTTGTTCCTGTTGACCATATTGTTGGTAAGGCTGTTTTTGTTTGGCTTTCGCTTGATAACAACAAATCTTTGTTAAGCGGTAAAATCAGGTGGAATAAATTGTTCAGGTCAGTACAATAATGTTAAAGAATCTTAAGGGGAAACCTATTAGTACAATTTAAGCAATAAAATACCGTTGAATCATCTAATTTAAAAAACTAAACTATTCTATACCTATGAAACGTAATCTCATTATTGCCTTCTTCCTTTTCTGCCTTCCGGCTACAGTTTTATTTGCCCAGGGAAACACAAAAAAGTTTACAGGTACTGTAACATACCGTATAACCTATCCTGCATCAACAACCAACCCTATGATAGCTGCGCTGCCTACCACTCTCGAAATGCAGATTTCGGGTAACAAGGCTCGCACCGAAATGATGCTTCCTTTCGGAAATAATACTTTTATCATGAATGGAGACGACTTTACGGTTACCCGTTTGGTAGATCTTGATAACGGAAAGTATTTCGTAAAGAAAACCAAGGAAGATTTTAAGATGGCTACAACTCCTATGGTTGTTCCGTTGAAAGAAACAAAAAAAATTGCAGGTCAGAATTGCAAAGCATCAGAAGTTAATATTGTGAGCGCAGGAAAAACCACAAAAAACAAAGTGTTTTATTCTGATGAACTGGGTACCAACAATATTTATTTCAACACCAATATACGTTCGATCAGTGGAATCATGCTCGAATTTGAATACACCATCATGAACATCCCTGTCCAGTTAACGGCTATTTCAGTTAGCCCGGGACGAGTATCCAATAAAGTTTTCGAAATTCCGTCAGGTTATACCGAAACTACCGAAGCTAAGCTCCGCGAAATGAAGGGCCCTATAAAAAAATAATTTTTCGATTGGGTAAAAGGTAACAGGCAGATCTTTTTCATTTGTTGAAAGAGATCTGTTTTTTTGATACGAAATGAACAGCAATGCTTTAGCAAAAATTTCATATTTTTGCAGATCATGCCAGGTTTTAACAAATAAATACCAGGAAGCTCAAATCAACTTACGGACCTCTGATATAAGATAATGCCCAAATTCACTACAAATTCACTCCCTAAAAATACGCTTCAGGATGAGCCTTCAAACGCTGCACCTGAGCCAAAGGAGATAAAGAAAACAAAGGCTGTTAAAGCAAAGCAGGCTGAAGATCTGAATCCATACACCTCGAGGATCGAAAAGCTTTCGCAGGTTGTAGGCGTATTTTCCTTGCTCACAGCGTTTTTCCTTTTCGTAGCCATTGTTTCGTTCCTTATCAACTGGTTTTCGGGAGAAGCTGACGATATTTTTTCAGGAGTAGGATTTTCACGGATTCTTTCCGACAAAACACTTGAAGCCAATAACCTCGGAGGCAGGCTCGGGGCTTCGGCATCCATACTATTAGTAAAACAGGGCTTCGGTCTTGGCTCATTGTTTATACCTATCTGGTTGTTTGTTCTTGGAGTGCGACTTACACTCAAGCATAAAATACTGGCATTGGGTTCAAGTCTGGGATTTATTTTGTTAGCCATGGCCTGGCTATCGGTAACATTAGGTTTCATGTTCCGGGATTCAGTGCTTTCAATTCTGGGCGGGATTTCCGGCTACGAGTCCTCGCTTTACCTCGAAGGACTGATGGGCAAAATGGGACTCATGCTGCTGCTTATTTTTATTTTTATCGCATTCCTGGTTATTGTCTACAACTTTTCGCTTCATAAAATAAAACCATGGCTCGAAAAACGAAAAAATGAAGCTGCTGACAGTGCAGAAGCGGCACTTGCTAACCAAAGCCCCGATTTTACGGTTAATTCGCGCAATACCAGTCAGGATCTGCCTGTTGACAAATACAACACGGTTGAATATGCTGTATCTGAATTTGAGAAAGCCAGCGTTGCTGATTCCAAAACTGCCCGTGAAAAGGCTGCAGGAAATGAACCTGCTTCCAGTACACAGTTCGAACAGGTGGCAATGCCAAAAACAAAACCAGTTGTAAATACTCAGGTTGAATTTACCGTTGAAACTAACGAAACATCAGTTTCTGCAGCTGAGTCAGAATCAAACTTCATGGCTCCGGTTCCTGAACCCAAAGCAGAAGTCCCTGTTTCCACCACCGATAATCAAAATTCAGAAACAGAACATTTTACCATGGATACGGCATATGACCCCAGGCTTGATCTGGCTACGTTTAAGCTTCCCGGTATTGATCTGCTTGATGAATATGGCGTCGGTACTATCAGCGTTACAAAAGAAGAACTGGAAGCAAATAAGAACCGCATTGTTTCGACACTGGGAAATTATGGTATTCAGATTGATAAAATTAAGGCTACCATTGGTCCTACTGTAACCCTGTATGAAATCATTCCTGCTCCGGGCGTCCGCATCTCGAAAATTAAAAATCTCGAAGATGATATAGCGTTAAGCCTTTCGGCCCTTGGAATACGTATCATTGCCCCAATCCCGGGAAAAGGAACAATAGGCATCGAAGTCCCGAATCAGAATCCGGCTATTGTCGGTATGAAATCACTGATTGCATCCGAAAAGTTCAACAGCAATCATTATGACCTGCCATTTGCAATTGGCAAAACCATTTCGAATGAGGAATTTGTCGCTGATCTCACTAAAATGCCGCATATTCTGATGGCAGGTGCAACAGGCCAGGGAAAATCAGTAGGATTAAATGCCATTATCACGTCCCTGTTGTATAAAAAACATCCTTCAGAGCTTAAGTTTGTAATGGTTGACCCTAAAAAAGTTGAGTTAACGCTGTTTTCGAAAATTGAAAGGCATTATCTCGCCAAGCTTCCTGATTCGGAAGAAGCAATTATTACAGATACCCGAAAGGTTGTGCGTACGCTCAATTCCCTGAACATTGAGATGGATAACCGCTACGACCTGCTGAAAGATGCACAGGTCCGAAATATAAAGGAATACAATACCAAATTTATTGCGCGCAAGTTAAACCCGCTCAACGGGCACAAATTCATGCCCTATATCGTTGTGGTTATTGATGAATTTGCCGACCTTATACTTACCGCCGGTAAAGAGGTGGAACATCCTATTACCCGATTGGCTCAGCTTGCACGTGCCATAGGCATTCACCTTGTGATCGCCACTCAGCGACCCAGTGTGAATATCATTACAGGTACCATTAAAGCAAATTTCCCGGCCCGTATCGCTTTCAGGGTTATCTCCAAAATCGATTCACGAACCATTCTCGATACAGGAGGAGCCGACCAGTTAATTGGCCGCGGCGACCTTCTAATGTCACAAGGTGGTGATATGATCCGTTTGCAATGTGCATTCATTGATTTACACGAGGTTGAACGGGTAACTGAATTTATTGGCTCCCAGCGAGGCTATCCTTCAGCTTATGCCTTGCCTGACTTTAATGAAGAAGAGTCTGAAATACAGCAGGAACTTGATCCGGGTGAACGCGATGAACTTTTTGAGGACGCAGCCTACCTGATTGTATCCTCACAGCAAGGATCAACTTCGCTTCTGCAGAGAAAACTAAAACTAGGTTACAACCGTGCTGGCCGAATCATCGACCAGCTTGAATCAGCAGGAATTGTCGGTCCATTCGAAGGCAGTAAAGCCCGGGAAGTGAAAGTGGCAACCGAGTTTGCACTGGAACAATTTCTGAAAGATTTAAACAGCCACAGAACACCTGAAGAATACTAAAATATTTAATCCAACATGATGAAGAACCTGTTTTTGATAGCCGCACTGGTAATAATTACCTCTTCCGGCTTTACCCAGAATGACAAAAAAGCTACCGCTATACTTGATGAAGTATCAGTTAAAACTAAATCATTCAAGACAATAAAAATTGACTTTACCTATGCCATGGATAATGTTAAAGAAAAAATCCATGACAAATTCAAAGGCACCTTAATATCAAAGGGCGATAAATACAAACTCTCCGCAGCAGGCCAGGACGTTATCAGCGATGGTAAAACCGTATGGACTTTTCTGAAGGAGGCTAACGAAGTTCAGGTTAACAATATTAGTGATGACGACGATTCGTTTACGCCGACAAAGCTTTTAAGTGGATATGGTAAGGATTACAAGTCCAAGTTTATCGAAGAAAAAGGAAACGAACAGATTATTGAACTCTATCCGCTTAAAAAGGGTAAAACCTTTACAAAAGTGCGCCTGACAATTGATAAAGCAAAGAAACAGATCAGTAAATTTATTATATACGACCGCAGTGGCAGTACATTCTCCTATTTAGTCGATAAATTTGTCAGTGACCTGGCAATTTCTGATTCCATGTTTACATTCAATAAAGCAGAGCATCCGGGTGTTGAGATAAATGATATGAGATAAGTTTACCTGTTTGCCAATGGATTAGTAAGGTCGAAATCAAAATTCAGGCTGATGCACAAGGTTCTATCGTGAAAGTTTGCGCTGCATTATATCTGTATCAATCTGCTGCATCATTTTACTTCCAATACTTTTAAATCCGGGCGTGCCGTCAGCCATCTGAAATTCAATGGTATCGTATAACTCCTGTAGAATATCAGGTTCGCGTTCCGAAAGGCGGTAAAGTACCTGAATGCAGTACATTTTTACTGCAACACTTTCACTCGGGGATAGCAACCACCTGAATGCAATATCCATCAGCGCGCCATCTGATCCTTCTGGAAAAGGCATTCGGGCAATCATGCGCAATGCATGTCGCTTGAGCCCGTCGTGGTTGAAAACTGAGAGTTTATCAATCAATTCAGGCAGAAAGGGTGCGGTCCATTCAGGCCTGTTTTCCGAAGCAGTATCAATAATCCAGGCTGCTCTACGCGAAACGGGTTCTTCCATTGAAAGATAAATCTGCCAGAGTTCACTGAGCAGTTCAGTGCGATTGCTCACAATATCGGCTACAAAATCAGTATAGGAGCGGGAATTCCCTTTCAGGAGCAATTCCTTCAGATCGTGATGTTGTGTTGCCATAATGTAACAAATGAAAATAATTGATACCGGTAAAGCATCTGATTTAATTATGCCAAATTAATATAAAAAAAACAATATTTATGCGGTCGTGAATGCTTTTTTAATCATTTTTGCATACCACATACTACAATCCATCTATGAAGAAACGAATTTCCATATTCATACTCTACCTGGCATTCTGGTGGCTTCTGTTTATTCTGGCAAGAATATCATTTTTATGGGTGTATTTCTCAGAAACAGTACAATTACCTGTATTCGAAATATTTAAAACTTTTATTTACGGTTTCAAACTTGATATTGCCATAGCAGCCTACCTGGTTTTTGTACCCTCATTATTTCTGGCATTTTCTTCTTTCTCAAGAAGTAAATTCATAAAATACTTCTTTCATACCTATACTGCCCTGCTCCTGTTTTTCTGCACAGTAATACTATCTGGCGATCTCTTTCTTTATAAGTACTGGGGATTCAGGATAGATGCCACCCCGCTTTTTTACATGACCAACCTGAAAGCTACAACTGCCAGTGTGAGCTCTCTTACCGTGGCCGGTGGCATACTTGCAATTCTGCTTGTTTCGGCATTACTGTTTCTCACTTATTTAAAACTATTTTCCAGGAGGTTGAATGACTTGCAAAAAAACAACAATGCAATTTTAACACTGCTTCCGGCTACTCTGTTGCTGTTTGTACTGATACGAGGCGGCATTGGCATATCGAGCCTTACTACAAGTACTGCGTACTTCTCAAAGAATCAATTTGCCAATCACGCAGCAATAAACCCAATTTGGAATGTTGGCTTCTCGCTTACCGAATCGGATGATCTTCAGAAAAAATACAGCTATTACAGTGAACAGGAAATGACTAAAATACTTGCCCCTCTTCAGCAAGTGAATGGTAAAGTTATAAATCTTCTTCGCAACGATAGGCCGAACATTATTCTCATCATTACCGAAAGCTTTACGGCCAAGGCTCTTGAAGCTACAGGCGGAAAACCCGGCATTATGCCTCAACTCAACGGGCTACTCAAAGAAGGTGTTTTATTCAGCCAGGTTTATGCAACATCCGACCGCACCGATAAAGGAATCGCTGCCGTTTTAGCCGGCTATCCCTCACTTCCCGGATCGAGCCCGCTGAAATACCAGAAACTGACAGAAAAACTGGCATTTATCCCACAAAGACTGAATGCGGCTGGCTATAGAAGCGAGTTTTATTACGGCGGAACCCTCGATTTTGCTAATTACAGGTCATTTATGGTACAGGCTGATTACGATAAAATAGTTTCGGATGAGGATTTCGCTAGAGAGGACTTAAAGTCGAAGTGGGGCGCATTCGACCATGTAGTATTAAATCGTTGCCTTGCTGAAACACCTGATAAGGAAACCGGGTTCTTTAAAACCATACTGACCTTAACCAGCCATGAACCTTTCGAAACGCCCTATCCAACTGTTATTAAAGGGAATAACGACGAATCGAAATATCTCAATTCCCTGCATTATACCGATGCAGCTATAGGCGAATTCGTTCAAAAAGCAAAAGCAAGGAAATGGTGGGAGAATACTCTTGTTATTATTATTGCTGATCATGGCAGCAGGATGCCGGGCAATTCAGAATTGGGTGATAAAGCTAAATATCATATCCCTATGATATGGCTGGGAGGAGCATTACGGGTAAATGACACTATAGTTAAAAGCATGGCATCGCAGACCGACCTGGCAGCCACGCTGCTGTCGCAACTTCATCTGAAAACAGAAGATTTTAAATTCAGTAAAAACATCCTGTCATCAACCTATATCCCTTATTCTTTTTTTGATTTCAACAACGGGTTTGGCTTTCAGAATCCGGAAAATCTATCAATTTACAACACGGTTACCAATACGTACAACACTCCCGGACAAGGAAACCAAAGCAAAACAGAAAAACAAGGAAAAGCCTACCTCCAATCCATTTACCTGGACTATTTTAGTAAAAACAGGTAAAGCAGGTAACGTATTTATAAATTAATCAGTTAGCAGAAACTCAATTCCGGATTAATTTGATCACACTATATTTTCTAACGATCCGAACTCCCCGTTTTATTTTAATGCAGGTTTCTTAACCGATCGTCCGTATTGCTTATAATTGATTTCAACCAAGGTTGCAGGCTCATTGTTATCGTCGCCTACCTGCGAAACTTTAGTGAAAATCTGCGGGTACTTCTCCTGAATAAATGCCATATAACGCTCTACCGTATTGATAATCATCCCATCTTTCTTAGTATTATTACGACGCAGGTTTGCTGTAAGTATATGGGTTACCCCTGCTGACTGCAGTTGGTAAAGCAATGAATCAGGATAATAAAGCTTCAATATTTTACCATCTCTAAGAATCGACTTAAATTCATTCACCGACGAAATATAATTAAATCCTGCCAGCCTGAGTTGAGCAGCAAAAGGTTCTTTAATGCTATCACTGACTTTATCGGCAAAATATACTGTATCACCAACAAATATCATAGCCTGCATATTTTCCTTTAATGTTTTATATAAATCAGGTGGCAGATGCTTGCCGGTAAAATCAGCATAGTTGAAAAGCATATAGGCTGACTCCTCCTTTTCCCAGTTTTTTATAAAAACATCACTGCTATAGTTTGGAAGCTGCATGATTCCATAAAAATTTCGTCCTTTCCCATACACAAACGAAATAGAAGGCTTACGGCATGCAATAATTGCATCTTTCGGAAGGTTCTCTGCTGCGAGTTCACTTGCTTTAAGGTAGTTTTTCCAATCGGGGGTTAGTCCTCCGTAAATCCCGCTAATCTCCATGTTTGCCTTAACAGCAACGGCAGTAGCTGCCAGGCTCTGGAAGAAGATGAGTAAGGCCAGCACAGGAATTGAAATCTGCAGCATGCTGAACCTTTTTATCCGTGAAGAATAGTAGAACAGAGCGAAAATCATTAATAAAAGCATTGGAACGGCAGGAATAATCAAGCGGCTCTGATCCCATTTTGTTTGCAAAACCACAAAAGTAATGAGCAGGAATGCCCCGGTAAGCAAACCGATAAAGAACAGGTATCTATTCTTTTTATACGTAAAAAGCAATGAACCTAAGCCAAGTAAATAAATAAGTACAGTAACCAAACTGTTGACAGTCATTATCGGTACAACTGCCCGCAACCCTATAACCGAGACAAAATGTTTCGAGAAATACAGGTTCGAATTATCAATAAATCGGGTGTAAAATCCTGACAAGTCTTCTTTCCCGGCCTGTGGATTGTAATAATCCTTATTCAGGAGACCGGATCCTTGCGATGAAAACTGCATTCCGCCATCGTTCCATAAAAGGTATTTAATTCCCTGAAAAGCAAGAAATACAATACTAAAAGCAGCAACTGCATAAAAAAGATTTTTCCATTGCCCGCGCAGGATGAAATATGCACCAACAGCAAGTACTGCCGAAAAACCCATATTTTTAGTTAGGGTTAGTGCCAGCAAACTCAAAGCCAGAATAAAATGGCGTTTCAAATCCTGCCTGAAAGCAAAAGTTTGTTCTTTATCAATGAAATTCCTGAAGAAAACCAAAACTATCAGCATTTGACCCATAAGGTAAAACGCTTCATTGTATGTTTGGCTGGAGTAATACAGTATGAAGGAATTAACACTCAGAGCCAGCAATGCAATTACCAGCAATGATGAAGGTATACGATTACGGAAAGCAATAAAGAAAAGGTACATAAAACCCATTACCGATATCAACGAAAGCATTTTAAGTGGTACAAGGCTGATACCGAAAATGGCTACAAACAGCGATAGCACCATAGGATATAAGGATCCCTGGAAAGCAGGGTATTTGAATGAATGAATAAAATCGGATGCACGAATAATATAGAAAGAATCATCGCCTGAAAGGCTGACCCGTGAATCGAAAAGCAACAAACTGAACAGAAAGGTGATACTCATGATTACCCAAATCAGCCAGCCGAGCCGTTGATCCAGAAAACTATCCATTTTGCCTAGAAGGTCCTTTGATTCGGCAGAGTCCACTATTTTCTTTCCTGATACGGAAGCAACCGAAATATCGGGTGATTTACCGGTTTTTTTTGACATAATTAAAGACTGGTATTTTGATAATTCAACAAAGTATACAAAGATCAGTATTTTTCCTGAAAGAGTCATACACCTCAGGCGAAATCAATTGGAAAACACTCTTAGCGCAGCTATAAAGCAGATTAAATGATGTTTTTCGTAAAAAATTTGATTCTCAGGTTAGACTTCCCGACTGGAGATATGAAGCAAGGGAAAGTGCAACATCATCAGACCAAAAAGCTGGGAGAATGCAAGGATTTTTTGTAGTTTTGCCGGAATAATACATTCTGAGACTGTTTTTTATGAAGAAAGAGGATATAAGGAGTTTTTATTCGGAAACAGCTGCTTCACGAAGCAAATGGATACGTATGAACCGCTTCTATCATAAATCAATTGAAAGATATATTTCATCGATTGTTCCTAAAGGCCAACGGGTGCTTGAGATCGGCTGCGGGAACGGCGATCTCCTTTTCACAACAGCCCCGGTGTACGGAGTTGGAATCGACTTTGCACCTGCCTGTATCGAAACTGCAAGCAAACGCTATCCGGAACTCGTTTTTAAAGTTGACGATATTGAAGAACTGCAACTCAATGAGATCTTTGATTACATAATCCTTTCAGATCTTACCAATTGCTTGTGGGATGTACAGACTGCCTTTCACAATATCAAAAAGTTATGTCACCCACAGACCCGCATTGTAATTTCGCAATACAACTACCTTTGGGAACCTGTTTTACGCGCAAGTGAGTTCTTCAGGCTAAAGCTGAAACAACCGGCACAAAACTGGTTTTCGAACGGGGATACATGCAGCCTTCTTGAACTTGAAGGATATCAGGTGATACGTATTGAACGCAAACTGATGTTCCCAAAATATATTCCTGTTGTAAATCTGTTTTTCAATAAATTTCTTGCCAATTTACCCTTTCTGAACCGGCTCGACCTGGTTAACCTTATTATTGCCAGGCCATTATTAAGCGATGATCAGCAATATAGTGTTTCCATTATTGTTCCGGCCCGCAACGAAAAAGGCAATATTGAAAATGCGGTGAAACGTACACCTGCATTCGGAACACACCAGGAGTTTGTATTTATCGAAGGTCATTCAGCTGATAATACATACGAGGAAATGTTGAGGGTAAAAGAAGCCTATCCGGATAAAGACATTCAGGTGTTGCGGCAATCGGGAAAAGGAAAAGGGAATGCGGTACGCGAGGCTTTTGAAGCTGCCAAAGGCGAAATACTCATGATATTGGATGCTGACCTCACCATGCCACCCGAAGAGTTACCGAAATTTTATGATGCATTGCGATATAACAAAGGTGAATTTATTAACGGAAGCCGCTTGGTATACCCAATGGATAAAAATGCAATGCGCTTTCTAAACCTCCTTGGAAATAAATTTTTCGGAATGTTTTTTACATTCCTGCTGGGGCAACGGCTTAAAGACACCCTATGCGGAACGAAAGTACTTTACAAAAAAGATTACGAGCAGATTACCCGAAACCGTCACTATTTTGGCGATTTCGACCCGTTTGGCGATTTCGACCTGTTGTTTGGAGCTGCCCGCCTAAACCTGAAAATCACCGAAATCATTATTCGTTACCGCGACAGGGAATATGGGAGCACCCAGATAAACCGGTTCAGCCATGGTTGGTTACTCATTAAAATGAGTATGTTCGCAGCGAAAAAAATAAAATTCAAATAACCTTGATTTAAATCAGAAAATTATTTTTTGTCATCAGCCGGCAGAATCTACGAACATTATACACTATGGATACGCGCTTACAAAACGAGATTGAACATGGAAAATACCTGGCGAAGGAAGGCGCGGGCGAAGTCTGGAATTGGGAATCACCAGCCGGAAAAATCCGCTGGCACCGCAGAGTAGGTATGCTTACTTCTCATCTGAAACCGACTGACAAAGTACTTGAGATTGGATGTGGTACCGGTTATTTTACTAAAGAAATTGTTAAAACCGGAGCTTCAGTAACTGCAATAGATATCTCACCTGAACTGATAAATATAGCAAAGCAGGAAATTAAGGAAACAAATGCCTCTTTTATGCTTGACAATGCATATGAGTTGAGTTTCGACGATTGCAGCTTTGACTCCGTTGTTGGAAGTTCAGTCCTGCATCACCTCGATATTGATAAGGCCATCCGCGAAATGTACCGCGTTCTGAAACCCGGAGGCTATATCTTTTTTACCGAGCCTAATATGATGAATCCACAAATCGCACTGCAAAAGAATATTCCTGCACTAAAACGGAAACTTGGAGATTCGCCCGACGAAACAGCCTTTTTCCGCTGGTCGTTGAAGAATCTGATGCAAACGACCGGATTTAATGAAATCAAGATTACACCTTTTGATTTCCTGCACCCCTCAGTTCCACCCAAGATAATTCCCTTCATCGCTTTCGTTGGAAATGCTTTCGAAAAAATCCCATTGCTAAAGGAGATTGCCGGCTCGCTTTATATTTCTGCCCGAAAACCATTAGACTGATCATTCCAAAAAATATATTTCTAAAACTGACATCACCTGACTTAACCCTTAAGTCAGAAACTGTTATTGAAAAGCCTCCTTGCTTTGAATCGGAAATTCTAAAATAAAATAGCAGTCACTTGCAACATTTAGTAGATATTTAGGTTTATTGATATAAAACAGACATATTCATGAAACTAAATACTTTCCCATCTACAATTGTAATATTCCTGGTTTCGTCCCTGCTCCTCTCCTATTCGTGCAAACACCTTCCATTAAATGATGGCATAATAATCCCTGTCGATCCAACAGGAAATGGAAATAACACAGGATCACAATGCAGCCCCGATACGGTTTATTTTGTACAGCAGGTTTTACCTCTTATGCAGTCAGGTTGTGCCGTGAGTGGCTGTCACGATGCAATAACGCACAAGGAAGACTTGAGACTGGATAGTTATTCAGATATTATGGCTACAGGGGGCATAAACGTTAATAATCCTACCGAAAGTAAAATATACAGAGCCATGGTAAAAACTGATGAAGAACGCATGCCTCCCGCTCCTGCATCACCCATGAATAGCTCACAACTGGCGCTGATCGTAAAATGGATAGGTCAGGGTGCAAAAAACAACAGTTGTATTGAAAGCGGTTGCGATACTACCAATGTTACCTATACTAACCATATCAAACCTATGGTCCAGAATGCCTGCCAGGGTTGCCATAGCGGAGCAGCACCCGGCGGTGGCATTGAGCTTTCCACTTATGCCGGCATTAAAGCTGTTGCAGATAACGGGAAATTTTACGGATCAATCAGCCATTTGTCGGGATATAATGCTATGCCTAAAAATGGGAATAAATTAACCGATTGCCAGATCAAAATGGTACAGATTTGGATAAACCAGGGTGCTCCTCAAAATTAAGCTCTTCTATGACAGATTAAGCTTGTTGGAATTTCCCCTGTTTGTTAATTTCCAGAGTCTTTTAGTAAACGTTTCATCAGTTACCTGTAAAACAACCAACTAAGCCCTATATTATTATACTGGGTATTATTTTTTAGTATTCACTACATACTGCTGCTGCAGAAAAATCAGGATTCCCTTTTATAGATCAATACTCTTTATTTACCTTTACCAGGGCAAATGCAGCTTTTTTGTCCCCTGCCTGATACAATAATGTCCCTATTAAGCAAGGAAAAGAAACTTAAAAACCTCTTAAATCAGAGTATTTCATGAAAAAAGCAATCCTGTTATGTATTCTTATTTTAACAATCAGCATAAAAGTCAGTGCTCAAAGCAATTTTTACGATGTAAACGCTATTCAGCTGATTGAAATCACTTTCACTCAATCAAACTGGGATTACATGCTCGATACTGCCACTGCAGGTTCCGAAGGCTTTATATTGGCCAGCAAGATTAAAATCAACGGAGTTCAATTTGACAGTGTTGGAGTAAAATATAAAGGCAACAGCAGTTATAATTCCAACCAGGTTAAAAATCCGTTCCATATTGAGCTCGACACGTATAAAAATCAGGATTACCAAGGCTTTACTGACATCAAACTGGGAAATGCTTTCAAGGATCCGTCTTTCTTACGCGAGGTATTATCCTATAAAATAGCTCGGAATTATATGGTTGCCCCTCAATCAAATTTCGCTAATATTTACGTCAACAACCAACTTCTTGGATTATACTCAAATTCAGAATCCGTAGGGAAAAAATTTGTGGAAAGCCATTTTGGTTCGAACGATAATTCATTCTTCAAATGCAATCCTTTAGGCGGCGCCGGACCCGGCAGTTCGTTATTTCCGAACCTGGTATACCTGGGAGCAGATAGTTCGCAGTATTACAGCCGTTATGAACTTCAATCAGATCATGGATGGTTCGATCTGGTTAATTTCTGCGATACGCTGGCCAACCATACTTCAGCAATCGACAATGCACTAAATGTAACTCAGGCGCTTTGGATGTTAGCTTTCGACAATGTACTTGTAAACCTGGATTCATATATCGGGGCATTTTCACAGAATTATTATTTATACAAAGATGATTTTAGTCGCTTCAGGCCGGTAGTATGGGATTTGAATGAGTCGTTCGGAACATTTGCTATGACTGGGACCAGCAATCTGAACTCAACAGCATTAAAGCAGCAGATGACACACCTTTTGCATGCTTCTGATAATGGTTGGCCTTTGATAAAGAACCTGCTGGCAGTGCCTATGTACAAGCGAATGTATATTGCTCATATGCGCACTATTCTGGCTGAGTGTATTTCTACCAATAGCTATTATACAGATGGCCTGGCTATGCAAAACCTGATAAAAACTTCCGTTAATGCTGATCCTAATAAATTTTTCTCCTACAATAATTTTATCAGCAACCTCACTACCGACGTAAACATTGGAAATGGCATTGCATCGGGATTGACAAACCTGATGAACGGACGGAATACCTGGCTCAGCGCTTTATCCGATTTTACTGCTGTGCAACCTGGAATTTCATCTGTTGCAGCTTCCAATAATGAACCTCTGCTCAACAGTTTGGTAAACATTACGGCTACCATATCAAATGCTTCATCAACAGGCGTTTTCCTGTATTACCGCAACAATAGCTATTCCCCTTTCCTGCAAATCCCGATGGCCGACGATGCTTTGCATGGTGATGGAACTGCAGGTGACGGAGTATTTGGTTCAACCATAACTATAACATCAGGAAAAACCGAATATTATCTGTATGCCGAAAACAACCAGGCCGGAATATTTTCTCCTCAACGTTCAGAATTGGAATTCTATTCGCTTTATTCGCTCACCGTTGGAACCGGCAACCTGAAGATCAATGAATTCCTGGCATCGAATGCTACTATAATGGCTGATCAGGATGGTGATTATGATGATTGGGTTGAAATATATAACCATTCTGACGGAATTGTCTCTTTCGACAGCATGTACCTTTCCGATTCATACAATAACCTGCACAAATGGAAATTTCCGATCGGAACGGTGATCCTTCCTAACAATTTCCTTATAGTTTGGGCTGATGGTGATACAGTGCAAATGGGCTTGCATACAAATTTCAAACTTTCGGCTTCGGGCGAAAAAATAGCATTAACGCATGAAACATTGGGAATACTCGACAGCATTACGTTTGGAATGCAAACAACTGATATTTCGATGCAGCGGTGCCCTGACGATACCGGCAGTTTTATTTTTGCAGTGCCTAGTTACAGACTGGCAAATAATTGTCCTACCTCTATTGCAGAAACAGAACAAAAGAATGACATTTCTGTATATCCGAATCCTTTTTCAGATAAAATTTATATCCGTTCGGATAAAGAACCGATCAGGAGCATAAGGGTTATAAATATGACCGGACAAACCGTTCTAATAAGAGAAGGTGATTTCAGGAATGAATCAGAGCTGAATGTTGGTGAGTTTAGTAGCGGGATATACATGATGATACTAAATGGACAGAAAAGCATAAAGCTGATAAAAAATTAATTCCTGGTATATCGGTTTGTCTATTTAACCTCTAAAATAAATTTATATCATGGTAAAGAAATGGTTTTTACCTGCTCTCCTGATAGCTTTTAACCTGATTTCCGGTACTTCTGAAGCACAGGATCAAAGCATCCAGCATACTTTTCAGCTGGCAAAAAGAGCACAGAATTATTTCGAGGGATTTCAGGAAAACACCGGAAATAATCAATTTTCATACCCCAGCCTTCGCGATGATGTTACCTCCAGTCTGATTACCCGATGCACTGACGGGACCATGGCTATAGAGTGGAAAACAGCCACGCTGCCTTGGGTCATTACTAGTGATACTGTAGGATTTTTATGGATGGCATCGGCTGATCATACTACTGAAGGGAAAAAGTTCGAAATTTTTATTAATGGCGTTCCCCGGTTTACTTTTATTTCGTCAGGGCAACAACAAAAGGAATTCAGGAATAAGGATGGAGGCACGCTTGGCTTTACCGGTATATCAGGCGATCAGCATGGCGATTATCATGGGTATATGTGGATTTGGGCTCCCAAAGACTGGTTTGAGGCCGGGCAACCGCAAACTATCCTTATTGTTGGTGAAGCAGCTGGATCCAATTCGTGGATCATTGTTTATCAGGCGAAAGATGCGCTCTCTTTCCTCTTAAAATCAGCAAAATACAGTACATGGTCCGAATTCACAGCCACACCGGCAGCAAAACAATACAAGGCTACACTGAAATGTCCTCTCGCAAAATCCGGAGAAAATATTACTGTCCGATACGGGAAAGAGGAAAAGGTGTATCAACTCACCGCCAATGATGAATTTAGTACTATAACTTTTTCAATTCCCAATTCAGTTAAAGAAAAACACCTGTCAATTAAGGATAACACAGGCAAGATACTTGTCCAGCCTGAATTCGGCAAAGTTGAAGATCAGACCATCCTGATTCCAAAATCCT
>CAIJPI010000100.1 GCA_903822525.1 uncultured Bacteroidales bacterium
CTTTCAGATGGAAATAACCTGTTTACTGTCACATTGAGCGAAGTCGAAATGCTCTCGTTCAACGCTAAATCGAAAATATTGAGATGATTTAGTGGGCTTCGACTCCCCTTCGGCAAGCTCAGGGCAGGCTTCTCTGCCTGACAGAAGATGGAGCAAATAACTTGATAAATCACTTCAATTTTAAAATCCAGACAGTCTCTAAGTCCGGGGGACGAGCCTTGTTGTATTAAGAGCCGAAAGCCTGCATTACCACGAATCCTTACTGTTTTTCAGCTGGTCGATTACCCGGCGTTGTTTTTTTGTTGGCCGGCCTATTCCGCGGTCGCGGTATTCGCTGTTGGTATCGTTAATCAGTTTCACCCTGTCGTATTCGGATTGTAAGGTGAGGTCCTCCATAAAATCAGGGACCAGTTTGGCATTCACACGGCTTTTAGGAAACTGTTTTACTTTCACCGTTTTAAAAAGCGGGTTCAGGCTGACGGTAATTACGTCGCCTTCTTTAATTTCTTTGGAAGCTTTTATATTGCTGCCGTCCATTTTAACTTTACCGGCTTTGCAGGCATCGGTAGCCAGGCTCCTCGATTTGAATAACCGCATTTCCCAGAGCCATTTGTCAATTCGTAAGGATTCGTTCCCCATAAAAACCCATTAATTTCGGATTGCGGATTTCGGATTGCGGATTTCAGCAATCCCCAATCCGTCTATTTCTTCCTGAAATACACCTCCATCGGTGTGCCTGTAAAGTTAAATTCTTCACGAATCCGGTTTTCGGCGAATCGTTTGTAAGGATCTTTAACGTACTGCGGCAGGTTGCAGAAAATTACGAAACTGGGGTAGGCGGTTTTGATCTGGGTGATATATTTAATCTTAACTTCCTTGCCTTTAATAAACGGTGGCGGGGTTCCTGCAAATATAGGCAGCAGCACATCGTTCAGCTTACGGGTAGGAATGCGTTTTTTCCTGTTTTCGTAAACGGCTGTGGCTTCTTCGAGGGCTTTGTGTATACGCTGCTTGTTCAGAACCGAAGTAAAAACAATAGGAACGTCACTAAAAGGAGCTATGTTTTTACGGATAGCTTCTTCGTAATATTTATGTGTATGGGTATCTTTTTCGACCAGGTCCCATTTATTGACAATAATAACAATGCCTTTATGGTTGTTTTGCGCCAGCTTAAAAATATTCATATCCTGCGATTCCCAGCCCTGGGTGGCATCGATCATAAGGAAAACCACTTCGCTGCTTTCGATGGAGCGGATGGACCGCATAACCGAATAGAACTCAATATTCTCGAATACTTTTGACTTTTTGCGCAATCCGGCTGTGTCAACCAGCAGGAAGTCGAAACCAAATGAATTGTAGCGGGTATAAATGCTATCGCGGGTAGTGCCTGCAACAGGGGTAACGATATTTCGTTCAACGCCCAGCAGCGCATTTACAAAAGATGATTTGCCCACGTTTGGCCGACCTACCACAGTAAATTTTGGAAGGTCAGGTAAGGTTTCGGGCGTGGCTTTGTCAAATTCCATAACAATGGCATCGAGCAGGTCGCCGGTGCCTCCGCCGTTCGACGACGAAATGCCGTATATTTCTTTAAACCCCAGGCTGTAAAAATCGGAGACTTCGTGAAACTTATCGGGGCTGTCAATTTTATTTACTGCCAGAAATGCTTTTTTGGGTGAGCGGCGTATCATATCGGCTACATCCTTATCGAGAGGAGTGAGGCCTTCGCGGGCATCAACCATAAACAGAATAACATCCGACTCTTCGATGGCAAGTTCTACCTGCCTGACAATTGCGTGTTCGAATACATCATCGCCGCCAACTACCACTCCGCCGGTATCGATAATCGAAAATTCAATCCCGTTCCAGTCGCTGTGGCCGTAATGACGGTCGCGGGTAACTCCGCTGGTTGGATCCACTATGGCCTCAAGCGACCCGGTCATGCGGTTAAAAAAAGTACTTTTTCCAACATTTGGTCGGCCAACAATGGCCAGAATATTTCCCATGCGTATAGCTTTGCTTTGCTCAGTCTGCACCGGATGTTTTTGTCGTACAGGCACTTGCTGCCTGAAGTATGCGGTGAGCAAACTGAAATTGTGATTTTTTGCAAAGGTAACCTATTTGCCGTATTTTTTCTATAATTGTTTCTGAGGTAAAACGATACAGGTTTAAAGAGAATTCTGGTTTTCTATTCATACTTCTGATCCTTAAGTGGGGGGGACTATAAAACCATGTGCTAAAAATGTAGATTTCGGGTTATAAACCGAAAAAACTTTGCTATTTTTTTTGCGGCAAATAAAAAATGTGCTTCAGCGAAAGTAAGGGCTCTTCTCTATTCAGATTATAGAAATCTTCGAGAAATAAATTGAATGGTTTCTGTCCCAGAAGCACCTTCTCTTTTGCGATTGCGGTAAGATCTTCAAATTCGATGCTGACTGTACGTTTTGGTAGAAAAAATATCAGATTCGCCAATACATAAAAAAGCGCTTTAAATAATTGGACGAAAAAATCAGGCGTTTTTCCCGTCTTTGACCTCGACCACATGCTTCCCCATAAACCGGTTATACGTACCCCCACAATCTGAACATTTTCAGGGATTGTATTAACAATATGATAGGCTGATTTTTTATTGAAAATTCTCTCATACCCTTGTGCAGCTATCTGCCCGCTGGGATAAATCAGAATATTCCTGTTGCGTCTGAAACTTTTAAAGACAGAGCGGGTGATTGATTTTAAAACCGAGGTATCGCGGCTGCCTGTCTCCAGATCGCTAACCCGTACTGCTCCCATTTGTTTAAAAAACGATCTAGCCAGAGGAATGTCGTAGTATTTCTCTGAAATCACCGGACTTGCAGTTGTATACCTATAAATCTGGCTTAATAAAATGATAGGATCAACCAATGCCTGGTGGTTAGGCAAAAAAAGTACCGGTGAGTTGTTCTGTAAAATTTCGGATCCTTTTATTGAAATCTTGTAACGCAAACGAAGCAACAGCCGTAGTTTAAAAGCTAAAATCTTTGAAAAAAAAATAAAGATTGATTCTTTTTTTTGCATTTGAATTTTACCTTAATAAGCCAAAAGTACTAAGTTTTATTTAATCGAAAATGTCCCTACCTGGAACTTGGTCGAATTTATTTCGTCAGCTTTACTTTCCTGCCGCTGTGTTCTTCAGGCTCAGCACCATTTTTATTCCTGAATTATTTGCTCTTTCCACTAAACTAATCGCATCACGAATCACTAAGCACACTGCACACTGCACACAGCACACTGCACACAGCACTAAGCACACAGCACACAGCACTAAGCACAATCAAAATTTCACTCCTCCCTCATTATTCCATTCACTATCTGACCCTGATTCAAATAAAAATAGTAGTTTTAGCCGGAAAATTATTAAATGAATGAGAAAACCGACTTTACCAGTAAATTCCCCTAAGGTTATAAATGCCTGGTGCTCGTACGATATCGCCAATTCCGCCTATATTTTAAGTGTGAATACCGTGTTATATCCTATATTCTATGAGCAGGTAACCCGGAAAGCTTTTGGATCGGAAATGGTGACCTTTATGGGGTTGAATATAAAGAATACCGTTTTATACGAATACGCCATTGCATTGGGTTACTTTATGGTCATTCTGTTGACGTTATCATTGTCGGGGATTGCCGACCTGGGAGGATATCGCAAACGTTTTATGCAAGTTTTTACCATTCTGGGTTCGTTTGCCTGCATGGGTTTGTTCTTTTTTACAGGCGAAAACATAGGCTTGGGACTCATGTTCCCGATGCTGGCAGTTTTAGGCTTTGCCGGTTCTCTTGTGTATTATAATTCATTTTTGCCGATTATTGCTACATCCGACCATCACGACCGCATCAGTGCAAAAGGTTTTTCATTTGGATATGCCGGTAGTATGCTGCTGTTGATTTTTAATATTTTTTCGTTGCAAAACTATCAGTTTTTTGGATTTTCCGACAGTTTGGAAGCTATACGTTTCTCGTTTATTGAGGTGGGAATATGGTGGCTGGCGGTTTCCCAGATTGCTTTTTACTTTTTACGTGAGGAACGTAAAGTGGTTCAGTGGGATGTGAGCATTTTTACCAGGGGATTTCACGAGGTTTTTAATGTATTTGGTTACATCAGGAAACACAAGACCATGTACCGGTTTCTGTTGTCCTTCTTCTTTTTCAGCATGGGCGTTCAAACCATTATTATTGTTGCTTCGCTTTTTGGCAAAGCCGAACTGGGAATTACAGATACCAAGCTGATTATGACCATCCTTATCATTCAGCTTGTTGCCATTTTTGGTGCATATATATTCGGACGGGTTTCATCACGATTTGGAAACAGGACCTCACTGTTGTGGATGCTTGCAATATGGATATTAATTTGTATATCAGCATATTATGTGTATACCGAAATGCAGTTTTATATTTTATCAGCACTGCTGGGTATGGTAATGGGAGGAATACAGTCGCAGGCACGCTCAACCTGGTCGAAATTAATACCTTCGGGTACAACGGATACGGCTTCCTATTTCAGTTTTTACGACAGCACCGAAAAACTGGCCATTGTAATCGGTATGCTCGGTTTCGGTATTATCGAACAGGTAACCGGCAATATGCGGAACAGCACCTTATTGCTGTCCTTATTCTTTATTGTAAGTTTTCTGATCATTGCATTTACAAAACTGAAGAAGGAGGAGCCGGCGTTAGCTTAAAGCTTTCCAAACTTGCTATTCGCAAATATCTTAATACCTTGCCGGAATTGCATAGTTTCGGGCTGCAAGCATAGAAATCAGCTTTCCCGGATCATCTGTTATAATGCCGTCGACGCCCCAGCTGATAAGTGTCGACACCACTTCAGTATTAAATACCGTCCCGCTGTGTTCAGGCCATGTCCATACCACAACCTTCAGCCCAAGGCTATGAGCCTCATCCAGCGTTGCCTTGGTAAGTTCAACATCTTCAGGTTCCCAGCATGCTCCACCCAAATCCTTGATCATCTGTGGAATTGAATTCTTATGATCTTTAACTAAAACTCCACCTGTCCACAGCCCTGCCAGGGCCGGATCGGGATCAAAGAAACTGTATGGGCAACCGGGTTCATTGTCCCACTCTGTAAGATATGCAGTCTTTATAAGGGGATTCAATTTCTGAAGTTCATAAAGACACCTCCAGTCAAACGACTGTATCTCGCAATTGCTCTCAATATTCTCCTCTTTCAATATCTTATTTACTGCTGCGGCAAACTCAGCCGGGGTATAAGTCCAATCCGTATGTTCAGGATCTGTTTTGAATTCGATCTGGAAACCCACCTGGTTCTTTGTTTTGTTATTCACATACCGGATCACTTCCCTGAGGGTAGGCATTGTTATTCCGTCCATTCCCACCTGGGCAGGGAAAAATTTGCTGTAGGAACTGGATGTATCCATGCGTCCGACATCATATTGTTTGATTTCATCCAGGGATAATGATTTTACAAGCTTTCGTTCGCTTATAAATTTCCCATCTGAGCCCCTTACTATGTCAGGATTCAGCCTGATATCGTGCGAAACAACCACTTCCCCGTCTTTTGTCATCACAATATCCATATCCACCCAATGCGTACCTATAGCCAGGCCGGTACTATAACCCGGGATTGAATTTTCCGGGGCATAACTTCTTGCTCCCCTATGAGCATAAACCTCAACCTTCCCCTGTGTATCGGGCGGAACAGTATCGTCGGCATTTTTTTTACATCCCAGGTTTACCAACGAAAACAGGCTTGCCAGGAGTAAAAGCAATATAGTGAGGGCTTTGGACTTCATCATAGAATTCAGAATTTAAAAGGGCATTAAGCAAAACTATTCATCAGGAAACACTTTTGTAGTGTAAAGATACACAATTGGCAGATTGATAGCGAAGTGTAATCAGGTAATCCTGTAATATTATTAATTGTAATGTGCCTTTATTTATTTGGTTCTACTGCTAATTTAGTGGGTAAAAATATTTTGTTGGAAGCCAGAAGTCGGAAGCCAGAAGTCGGAAGTCGGAAGCCAGAAGTCGGAAGTCGGAAGTCAGAAGTCAGAAGTCGGAAGCCAGAAGTCGGAAGTCGGAAGTTTAACTGGAAACTTCATTTATCCTTAAGTTGGGATTTGTTGACCAATTGCATTTGTATACATGTTAACTTTCAATAGGACCAATTCCAAATTGATACTTTCTTCGGTATTCGGACTTCCATCCTTTTAAAAACTATTTCCATTAAATTCGTAGTAGAACCATTTATTTGAGATTAAATGGGGTTTAAGTATTGAAATACGACATTTTAACCATCTTACTACTTATATTCAGATTTTTAAATATCTTTACACTATTGAACCTGATATAATTGATACTGAATCGTGCAGAATAAGTCAGAAGACATGCGCTATTAAATTTATTCAACTAATAAATGATTGAAATGAACAAAAAAATCATCTTTTCCATTCTTTTCATTACCTCCGTTTTTTGCTCGAAAGCTCAACCCTCCGGCTCAAAAGCTGGCTGGCTCGGAGAATTAAAGGGCGGTATCCGAATTCAAAAAGCCCAGAAACTCTACTGGGAAAATGGATTTGCAGTTGATTTTGCAAGTCCAAAGATCATGGACAGCCGTATTCATTTTGGGTTGAGCTATGTAACCTCCAGGCTTGGAAGTGCCATGGGTACCAACGCTATAAAGCAGGACAACTTCCTTTTCAGTCCGGCTTACCATTTCCGCCACCAAAAACACCTGCAACCTTTTACCCGGCTGAACCTGGGGTATTTCCATTCCGATTATGAGTATGCGATCTTTGACGTGCTGCCCAACAAAGCTTTCCTGTTATCGGTTGATGCAGGATTGTCGTATGAGTTCACCTTTCCGCTTACTGTAAGTTTAAGTGCCGGATATAATGTTAACAACGGCACCGGATCAGCCGGACCGGGAACCCTGTATCCAGTTTTTTATCAAATGAGTATTTACTACACCGTATTAAAAAAGTAATAAAATGACGACTAAAAATAAGTTTTTCGGAATACTGTTCATTTTCATTTCAGGCTTTTCCGCTTGTTCCAAAAGCCCTGATATTAACGATGAAACGATGCTGGACGGGGATAAGATTTTTGATTCAGCACTTTATAATCCGGCCAAATACCTGGTATCAGTTGGTATTGAAAACCCAACTACTGCTCAAAAAAATACGCCTGTTATTATTGCGGCACATGGGTATTCTGCATCCACTTTCGAATGGGATGAATTTCGGAGCTATTGTGATGTAAAAGGCAACATCCTGGTTTCACAAGTCCTTTTGGGAGGGCACGGACGCACCTATGAGGACTTCAAAAATTCAAGCTGGGAAGACTGGCAGGAACCCATTATGACTGAATACAATGCTCTTCGCGAGAAAGGATATACCAATATAAATTTTGCAGGAGCTTCAACGGCATGTCCCCTGGTATTGGATCTGATTAAAAAAGGCAAAATCGGTGAAAATGGCATGAAGCATATTTTTCTGGTAGATCCTATTGTTGTCCCCTCTGATAAAATGCTCACCCTTATCGGTATAGCAGGCCCGATGTTAGGCTATATGGAAACATCAAATACTCCCGGGGAGGAAGGCCATTATTATCATTTCCGTCCACAGGAAACATTGCAACAATTACTGGATTTGATACAAATATCCCGCAAAGACCTTCAGGATGGATATAACCTGCCTTCAGGCATACGGGTGAAAATATATAAGTCGATTAAAGATCCTACAGCTGATGCCGTTAGTGCCGTTTTGATTTACAAAGGGCTTAAAAACAGCGATGGATCTAATATAGATGTCGAAATGATTGATTCAGAACTCCATGTTGTAACCCGTCTAACAGGGCGTGATAATATAACACAACACGACAGGGATATACAGGAACATGTTTTTGACGATATGTATTTGCTTCTCACTCAGGAGTAAAATGCCAGTCTAATTGAAGTGCATTGCTTTTGAAATCGTGCAGCAGGGAGTTTGATATTAACCTCAAACAATGTGAATGTTCCTGGTTACAGTGGGCATATTTAAAAGAGATGCTGTATACGGATTTATCACCGAAAAAGCCAAACTCCCTATCCGGAAATAGAATCCAGTTTCAATCTATTAACGGATTTTAGTTAATTGAACACTTATTTCGGCGCCAAGCCGACAATTGTTATAAACCAACGCGATGTTCGATTTAAGGGATTTCCCTTTCGTAATTGAAGCAATTTTACGCAGTAAATATGGAGTCGTTTCTTTGCCTTTAATTCCAAACTCATTCATCTCTGCGATGGCTTCCTGAATTGCTTTGTCGATAAGGTCTTTATCCATCGAATGTTGGCCTGGTACCGGGTTTGCAATGAGTATACCGCCTTTTAAACCCAACTCATATTTTGTTTTTATTAAGCGGGCTATTTCGAGTGGAGTGTCGATTCGGAAGTTAACTTTGAAATCACTTTTAGCGCAGTAAAAAGCAGGTAACACCTCAGTTTGAAAACCAATAACCGGAACGCCTTTAGTTTCGAGGTATTCAAGTGTTAACCCTAAATCAAGGATGCTTTTGGCCCCGGCCGAAATTACTGCTACATCAGTCATGGCCAGTTCTTCCAGATCGGCACTTATATCCATTGTATTTTCCGCTCCCCGGTGAACACCGCCAATGCCACCTGTTGCAAATACCTTGATGCCGGCAAGGGCTGCAATATACATGGTTGCACTAACCGTAGTAGCCCCGTTTATTTTATTTGTTACATTATAGGCAATATCCCTTCTGGATGTTTTTTGAATTTTTACACCTTCTTTCCCCAGAAAATCAATCTCTTCGTCACTTAATCCGACTTTAAGTTTGCCGTTAATAATTGCTATGGTTGCAGGAACAGCTCCATGTTCACGAATAATCTTCTGGCAATTCAGCGCGGTTTCAACGTTTTCAGGATAAGGCATCCCGTGAGAAATAATGGTTGATTCCAACGCCACTAGAGGCATGTTTTTCTCAATCGCATTAGCTACTTCTTTGCTGTATTCGAGATATTTTTCTTGCATATTATTCCACTTCTGATAAGGTTATATTTGTATTCGTTGAGGTAGCAGACTGCAGGGTCAGAAATGCTGTTTTCTTTGCAATTTCAAGGCAATGAGCTAAACTCTTTTCATTGAGTATTCCATGAATAAATCCTCCCAGAAAAGCATCACCTGCTCCCGAAGAATTAACTATTGTATCTGCTTTCAGCGGCATTGTTTTAATATGCTCATTTTTTGATTTATAGATGATTTCATTTCCGGAGTTTGTGATCAGTATTTTAGCTAAACCCCGGCTTAGCAGATCATCCATTCTCAGGTCAACAGTTTCTTTATCCGATAAGGCTTTCAGCTCTTTTACGTTTAACTTTAATAAAGTTATATACTGAAGCAGACCTTTCAACTTAACAGCCTTTTCGGCACTTACGGCATCCATTATTATCTGCTTTTTAGTGTAGGTTTTCAGCAAATATCCGAGAGCATCAGGGTTTAAATTGGCATCAATTACAAGGAGATCAAAACCAGCAATAAAATCAGCTTTTTCTTTAAAGAAACTTATGTTTAACCGGTCGGTGATATCCATATCATTTAATCCGATAAACAGATCATTGTCTTTATCCATAACAGCCAGATAGATGCTGTTGGTTTCATTTTTAACCTCAAGGCTTTCGTGTATGTCTATTTTTAAGTTCTGTAAATTTATTTTAGCCAGCGAGCTGAAAGTATCATCCCCGAATACGGTAAGAAAAGAGACTGGATTTCCCAGTAAAGCGATGTTCGTTACTATATTACAGGCAACGCCGCCGAATGCCATATAAATTTTCGCACGATTTGAATCATTCAGGTTGCAGTCAGATTTAGCATGAGCAAAAATATCTATATTCTGGGCTCCTATAACTAATGTTTTCAGCATAGTATTCAATAATTCATGAGGATCAAGGGTGCAGGTATATATAATATCTCAGGTTAAGGCAGACAAATTAGTCAAATTTTACTTTCAAGGATGCGAAAGGATGAAAATGAGCTAAAATTCTGTTGAATGAGGTTCAGTAATTATAATGAAGCAGCATTTGCAGGCTGGGAAGTCAAAGATGAATCAGAATGCAATCTCACCGTTTGTGATAATAGGGAAGAAACCATCAGCCCATGTATGCAGCAAGCCGCACCTTGTGGTAAAGTTTTTTGAAACCGGCGTCCAGGGGGAAACTGATAAGTCTGAATTATGCTTTGGATGATGAACCTGATAAACATGAAATGGGAATGGCTGCTGAAAACCGGTTCCGTATATAATGAGTTCTACAATTTCCTGTTAATCGCAGTTCTGATATTTGAAATATAGAAACAAATTACCCTGACAAAGTGTTTTAGGGGGATAATAAACCTAAAACTCTTTAAATATGGAAAAGATCGATTCAAACGAAAAGTATGTTCCTAAGGGATTATTAACCACAAGAAACATTATTGTTTTAATAATAGGGCTTTTAACTGCTTTCAATACTTTATGGACAGGCATGACTTCCAATAAACTCGAGATACAATCAAAAACCCTGGAGCAGGCACTTCGTAAAAAAGAATTTGAGAATGAATTAAGGTTTAGAGTTTTCGAAGAAGTTAAAAAAGCAATTTCAGGTGCAAAAAGTGATAGCAGCATGCGCGATGTTGTGAGTGTAATTGTGGACCAGATGTTAATTGATGATACTGCATTTCAGGAAAGAATGAAGACTATTCTGATGGCAAGCAGAAATACACCTGAACGAATTAAAGATGAAATCAGAAATTCTGATCAATTTAAAGTAGAACAGCAACAACTTGTTTTACAAGCACAAAAGAGCCCGGATAACACAGAAGTCGTCTCAGCTAATAGCAGTGTAAAATTCAGAGTTGATGTTTTTTATCTTGAAGATAAACTTAATGAATCAAGTGCAAGGGCTGAAACAGTTCGGGCAAAGGTAAAAGCTAAGTTCCCCAATTATGATGTGAGAGTTCGTTTATTGCCCCGATCGGTCAATGCGTCACAAGGTTATCGGATAGATTCAAACCAGGTCCGTTTCGAAGGAAGTGAAAAAAATCTGGCAACGGAAATTAAACAGCTTCTGGAATCGGCAAATATTTTACCTGATAACAAATTAAATATGATGCAGACTACCTACAGCACTCCTAATTATGTGAGTGTTTTTATATTATAAAGCACTGCCGGGAAATTAAAGAAATTCAAAGAGTAACTGCACTTCAGGCATAGTATCCAAAAGGCTTTGTAGTAGTGGGGACAGGATTATTTTATGATCCTGGAAAGGGGGGCTTGAAGAAAGTTGTTCGTTTTGTCGAGGAAATGAATCGGCTCGGCACAATTATTTAAAATAAACAATATCAGTGGTTTGAGAATTATTTGAGAGGATTCTAAACCCTTTACTCGTCCAAAATTGCTCGAAAGGCCCTTTCCCCACTCCAGTTTCGCCGAAAAACCATGTAATTTTCTTTGGGGATAAGCTGTTTTAATGGTAATAAATAAGCAAATAAACATGTTTTTATTCATTATTAGGTTCTACTGTTATTTTAGTGGGTCAAATCAAGTTGTCGGAAGTTGGAAGACGGAAGTCAGAATATCTCCTGAAAACTATTTTATTCAGAATAAGAAGCACATTGTAAGACGATTAACAGTATGCAACTTATTTTCAATTCATAGGATGTAAATTCGGGTTAGTACCTACTTCGGACTTCCGTCTTCCGACTTCG
This sequence comes from uncultured Bacteroidales bacterium, assembly GCA_903822525.1. Classification (GTDB taxonomy): domain Bacteria; phylum Bacteroidota; class Bacteroidia; order Bacteroidales; family UBA4417; genus UBA4417. Next base: position 11,760 of record CAIJPI010000100.1, read on the forward strand.
GGCCAATTTAAAACCAATTCCATTAAATTCGTAGTAGAACCCATTATTATATACATATAAATCTTCTGCAATCATCGTCCACCAATAAACACAGCACTTTTTATGCGTTTTTCAACATTATTTCTCGAATTGTGCTTTTTCTATAATTTAGGGCATCAAAAAGCTCAAATGTTACTTCACAAAAAATATGTCTAACTTTACCCGTTATTGATGTTTTACTATTGAATGCATTTTTATGATAAACCAAAACCCTGAACAAATCGCCCGCGACCATATCGACAAGCAATTGACGGCTTGTGGCTGGGTTATACAGGGAATTAAACAGGTAAATTTACATGTAGGAATCGGCGTTGCAGTGAAAGAATACCGCACCGATGTCGGGCCTGCCGATTATATTTTGTTTGTGGATGGTAAACCTTGCGGCGTAATTGAAGCAAAACGCGAAGAAGAAGGCCATAAATTAAGCGAGCATGAAGACCAATCGGAAGGCTATGCATTAGCCAAACTGAAACATCTGAATAATGAGCCTTTGCCTTATGTGTATATCAGCACCGGCGAAGTAACCCGGTTTATTGATTTTACCGATCCCAAACCAAGAGCAAAGGAAGTGTTCAGTTTTCACCGGCCCGAAACATTGCGCGATTGGCGTAAAAAAGATAAATCACTACGGAAACGGTTACACGATTTACCTGCCCTGCAAATCCAGGGATTACGCGAATGCCAGGTAAATGCCATTAATAAACTGGAAATTTCATTTAAAGAAAACCGGCCACGGGCATTGATTCAAATGGCCACCGGTTCCGGAAAAACATTTACGGCTATTACCGCCGTTTATCGTTTACTAAAGTTTGCCAAAGCCAAACGCATTTTGTTCCTGGTCGATACCCGCAACCTTGGCGAACAGGCCGAACAGGAATTTATGTCGTTCGTGCCCAACGACGACAACCGCAAATTTACCGAACTATACAGCGTTCAACGATTAAAATCAAGTTATGTGGCAACCGACAGCCAGGTTTGCATCAGCACTATTCAGCGTTTGTATGCCATTCTGAAAGGAACTGAACTGGAAGAACAACTGGAAGAAGTTAACCCGAACGAAAGCATTTATCAGCCAAAAGAAATTCCGCCTGTTGAATACGATCCCAAAATGCCGGTGGAGTTTTTCGACTTTATCGTTATCGACGAATGCCACCGCAGCATTTACAACCTCTGGAAACAGGTGCTTGAATATTACGATGCATTTGAAATTGGATTAACCGCCACTCCCGACAAACGCACCATAGCTTATTTCGACCAGAACCTGGTGAGTGAATATTCGCACGAAATGGCCGTTGCCGATGGCGTAAATGTGGGTTACAATGTGTTTATTATCGATACCAAAGTAACGCAGAAAGGCGCAACCCTCTGGAAAGGCGAATATATTGAGCACCGCGAACGCCTGAGCCGCAAGAAACGGATGGAAATGCAGGATGAAGACGAAAATTATTCTTCCAGGCAATTGGATAAGGATGTAGTGAATCCCAACCAGATCAGGACCATTATCCGGACTTTCCGCGAACACCTGCCGGAAATATTCCCCGATCGCTTTTCACCCTCTCCTACAGAGGGCCGGGGTGAGGTCTCTCATTCAGGAAATGGCCGGGGTGAGGTCTTTGAAGTCCCCAAAACCCTCATCTTTGCCAAAACCGACAGCCATGCCGACGATATTATCAAAATTGTACGCGAGGAATTTGCCGAAGAAAACCGTTTCTGCAAGAAGATAACCTACAATTCGGAGAAAGACCGCAAGGATGCCGAGGAAAATGTAATTGAAAAAGGCGAAGACCCTAAGAATACACTTTCGCTGTTTCGCAACAGCTATTACCCGCGTATTGCAGTTACGGTGGATATGATTGCCACGGGCACCGATGTAAAACCGCTGGAATGCCTGCTTTTTATGCGCGATGTAAAAAGCCGGAATTATTTTGAACAGATGAAAGGCCGCGGAACCCGTACCATCGACCTGGATACCCTGCAAAAGGTAAGCCCTTCGGCAAAATTTACGAAAGACCATTTTGTAATTGTGGATGCCATTGGCGTAACCCAAAGCCTGAAAACCGACAGCCGTCCGCTGGAGAAAAAGCCCGGCGTACCTTTGAAAGATCTGTTGCAGGCCATTGCTGTAGGTGCCCGCGACGAGGAATTGTTTACCAGCATTGCCAGCCGCTTAACACGCCTCGATAAACAGATTTCCGAAAAGGAGAAAAAGCATTTTGCCGATAAAGCCAACGGCAAAACCGTTTCGCAGGTGGTGAAAGACCTCCTGAATGCCTATAACCCGGATGTAATTGAAGATTTAGCGGCAAACATTGAAAACGAAATGCGCGGTGAATCTCCCGATGCCATTCAATCCGAAATCCGAAATCGCCATTCCGAAATCCTAAATGAAGCAGCTAAAATATTTACCGGCGAACTCAACGAATATATCGAAAACGTACGCAAGGCACATGAACAGCGTATTGACCATGCAAATCCCGATGAAGTACTGAATGTTGGCTGGGATAAAGACAACAAAGACAAAGCTGCCCAACTGATACAAGATTTTACCGGATGGATGCAGCAACACAAGGATGAACTGATGGCTTTGCAGATATTTTACAACCAGCCTTTCCGCAGGCGCGAACTCACCTACACCATGATTAAGGAAGTGCTGGAAAAACTGCAAAACGATAAACCCACGCTTGCGCCTATGCATATCTGGCGTGCCTACGAAGCTTTAGAGCAATGTAACGGCTCCGCACGAAATGAACTTACCGCCATTGTTTCCCTTATCCGTAAAGTAAGCGGGCTGGATACCACGCTAACGGCATATGATAAAACCGTGGATAAGAATTTCCAGGATTGGGTATTTAAAAAACAAGCCGGCGCCACCAAGTTTAACGAAGAGCAAATGCAATGGCTGCGGATGATAAAGGAATATGTAACCAATAGTTTTCATATTGAAAAGGAGGATTTTGACCTTGACCCTTTTAATCGGAATGGTGGTTTAGGTAAATTTTACCAGCTATTCAGGGAAGATTATGAAAAAATAATTGATGAATTGAATGAGGTATTGGCGGCGTAAAGTGTCTGAACCATGATTTATAGGATTAATTGATTGCTTGATTATGTTGTACGAGGAACTTACGAAGAGAATTATTGGCTGCGCAATGGAAGTCCATAAACGCCTTGGCAATGGTTTCCA
>CAIJPI010000101.1 GCA_903822525.1 uncultured Bacteroidales bacterium
AATCCATAACCTTTCGACATACCGCCATTTCCGCCTTCAATATCTGCCTGGTTGAGTACTTCTTTCGCGAAATCCCCTTTTGCGGTAGCCTTCGCAAATGTGATATAAAAGGAATTTTTAAATACTGATTTTTTTTGAACCGCAGCAGCAGCAGGTTCCGATTTTTCGGTTCCGCCACCGGTTATTTGTGCTTTTACAGTGAATAATCCCCCTGATACAAGCAGTATGAGTAAAATTAATTTTTTCATTTTACGATTTTTAGAGATTCTTAATTAACATTCATTTGCCATACGTTAAATTTACCTTTCAGATTGGCTCTTTGTGCCAGAAAGAAAATTGATTTCCCGTCGGGAGCCCATATCGGCGACACATCATGCCCACCATGGAAAGTAAGCTGGGTGAGCCGCGTACCATCTATTTTAAAGGTATAAATATCCAGATTCTGAGGTTGGTTCTCTGTTTTCAGCGTAACTCCTACACAGGCAATAGTTTTGCCATCGGGTGAAATGGCCGGACTCGAAAACCCCTGGTCCGGATCACTCAATAACATGGTTTCAGTACCTTTCTTTATATTTATCATCCAGATTTCGCCAAAACGCGTGTTTTTGTTGTTCCTGGTGATTAATAAGTTTTCGCCGTCGGGAGTCAGTACAGGTGTAAACCCTTCTGAGTACTGGGTTTTCAGACCAGTTTCAAGTATTACATTCCAGACATAAAAACGGCTTCCTTCCTGAACAGTATAAAAAATGGATTTCCCATCCGGGGCAAATGCCGGACCAACCTCACCCGAATTTGTCGCTGCAAGTTGCGTGACAGCAGAACCTTCGGTAGCATTTATCAGATATATATCCGAATTATCGCCTTTGTTCTCCGAAAATGAGATTTGTTTTCCATCAGGTGAAAACGACATATCCATAATGTTTTTGTTAAACGTACGCTGGATTTTCTTGCGTCCTCCGATAATTTGCTTGATATAGAGGTTATTAAAACTATTGCTTGCCCCTATGTATGCAATTTGCTCTCCATCGGGTGAAATTGCCAGTAATGGGGCAGCATACCATTTCAGCATCTTGGTTTCTTCATCTTTAATAATGGCAGGATAAGCCACATCTTCATCCTCTTCGGTAAGCTGGGTGAAGCGAATTCCCCCTTCTTCGGGAACTGATGTTAGCTGGTAAGCTACTTTTTGAACCGTGCAGCTGGCTAAAAACAGCGGAATCATAAGAGTCAATAGTCTTTTCATAAGAGCATCTTTTTAGTTTTCTCCTATTCCCAGGAAGAAGTTTTAAATGACGGCTAAAAAAACGAGGGAATTTGAATCCTATATTTTTATAGAATTATCCGTTTTTTTATACAATAAATGCTGACTACCTATTTGAACGACCTGCTCTGGAAATCCCGGCCGTGTTCACTGAATCAAATATTGAAAAACAAGAATAAATTACCTGGCAGTAATGTGAGTACCTTTAATCTATAACGTGCTTTTCGTAATTGGAGATATGGTAATATGCACCTATGTAACAACAAATATATGTTTTTTGTTTGAATAAACGAAGACTCACATTTATAATTCTTACTTCCGGGGATTGACATTTTATTAAACTAATTCCTCCCTGTTATAGTTTGGCTGACAGGGAATAAAAAAAAAGAGGCTAAAATGCCTCTTTTGTAAGTGGAAACCAGGTTCTCCTGAATCTTGATGGCACGTTCCAGCAGTAGCTAAAACAGCAGTAGCAATAAATTAGTTTTTGATAAATTCAGCATTGGCGATGATCAGCACTTCGTCGCTAACAATAGCCTCTGGAACACTGCTTCCGATTCCGAAATCCGAACGTTTCAGTTTTCCGCTGATTTTAAAACCGGCAATTTCTTTTTTACTCATAGGGTTTACACCTGTGCGGGCAACAGCAATCAGGGTAACCGGCTTTGTAATACCGTGCATGGTCAGGTTGCCTTTTACAACATAGGTATTTGCAGCCTTTGCTTTTTTAAAGTAATTACTTTTAAATGTAAGCACCGGAAATTGTGCTGCATCGAAGAAATCAGGCGATTGGAGATGACCATCTCTTTTTTCG
>CAIJPI010000102.1 GCA_903822525.1 uncultured Bacteroidales bacterium
CTGAGAAGCCTGCCCTGAGCTTGCCGAAGGGGAGTCGAAGCGGGGTTGGAATAGTTTCTCAGTGTTTCTTCGTGACCTTAGTGCCTCTGTGGTTAAAAAAAAAGTTCAAGGGTTTCAGGGTTTCAACGTTCAAAGGTTCAAAGGTTCAAGGGTTCAAAGGTTGAAGGGTTCAAGGGGATAGGGGTTAGGATTTAGGGGTTAGGGATCGAAATCGTGCAGTTTACATTCGCTCCCTCACTCCCTCACTCCCTCACTCCCTCACTCCCTCACTCCCTCGCTCCCTCGCTCTCTCTCCACCTATCTTAGTGTTTCTCCGTGCTCTCAGTGCCTCAGTGGTTTTAAAAAAAAGTTCAAGGGTTTCAAAGTTTCAGGGTTTCAGTGTTTCAGTGTTCAAGGGGACTATTTCATGTGTTTGTAATTGAAAAGACTGAACCGATAAATAAAAAATAATTTCAACTCCAGCCAGGTGCAGAACGAGAACAGTAAAATGAATATTACTTTCCTGGGAACAGGTACTTCCACCGGGGTTCCGGTGGTTGCATGTAACTGTGATGTATGCACCAGCGATGATGCGCGCGATAAGCGTTACCGGACATCATTGATGATTACACGTGGCAGTTCGAATATCATTATTGATTGTGGTCCTGATTTCAGGATACAGATGCTGAAACATAAAGTTGAGGATATTGATGCAGTGTTATTTACACATGCCCATCGTGATCATATTGCAGGACTTGACGATATCAGGGCTTTTAATTACATTCTTCATAAGTCGATTGATATTTATGGTTCGCAGTTGACACTCGATGCTATTAAAGAGCAGTTTCCATACATTTTTATTCCTGGCCGTTATGTTGGGGCACCTCAACTTAACCTGCACCCCATTACTGAAACTCCTTTCAGTATAGGGACCTTTAGTTTTACTCCCATTCAGGTTATGCATCAGGATATGAAGGTATTTGGCTACCGTGTCGGAGATTTTACTTATATCACAGATGCTAACCATATTTCACCTGCTGAGCTGGATAAAATACGGGGATCAAAAGTGGTGGTGATAAATGCCTTACGCAATTCAAGGCATGTTTCGCATTTCTCGCTGAGTGAAGCCCTCGAAATACTGGAAGAACTGAAGCCTGAGAAAGCATACCTGACGCATATCAGCCATTTCCTGGGGAAATACGATGCTGTTGAAGAAAAGCTTCCTTCGTGGGTGCACCTGGCGTACGACGGACTTCATATTGAGATATAATATATTGCTGATTCTGAGTAATATAATATTTGATTTTCCCCTTACATCTGAATATATTTTTATTGTTAATTATTTCACAAAGTTTAAGTATTGTTTTGCTTAAATGGTTGAAAAATGCGTAATTTTGTCCTCTACAATGATAATAGAATACCTGAAATGAAATTTCAACCTGAAAAATGCAACATTCCTGATCAAAGAATGAAACCCTTTATTGATGCCGACGAAATATGGCATCATATAAACCAGGCTAAGCCTTCTGTTGAAGAAGTGAGGACTGTAATCGCAAAATCGCTTAACAAGCAGCGTCTTACCCTGGCCGAAACTGCCATACTGATTAGTGCCGACACACCTGAATTGATCGAAGAAATTAAAGATGGCGCCCGAAGGTTGAAAGAAATGGTTTATGGTAATAGAATCGTTCTGTTTGCACCATTATATATTGGTAATAAATGTACCAACAACTGCTCATACTGTGGTTTCCGTTCTACTAATACTGATGCCATACGCAGCACACTCAATGATCAGGAACTGGTGAGCGAAGTGGAAGCCCTGGAAGATAACGGGCAAAAAAGGCTTATCTTAGTTTATGGTGAGCATCCTGATTATGGACCGGAGTATATTGCTCATACCGTCAGGGTTGTTTATGGCGTTCGAAAAGGAAACGGTGAAATACGACGGGTAAATGTGAATGCCGCACCACTTGAGATTGAAGGTTTCAGAATTGTAAAAGATTCAGGTATAGGAACATACCAGATATTTCAGGAAACCTATGATCCTGATATATATAAGCACTACCACCTGGGAGGCCGTAAACGTAACTACGAATACCGCCTCACCTCGCTCGACCGCGCCCAGGAAGCTGGTATCGATGATGTAGGTATCGGGGCTTTATTCGGATTGTACGACTGGCGATTCGAAGTTATGGCTTTGGTACGCCATACCAATCACCTGGAAGCCTGTTACAATGTCGGGCCTCATACTATTTCATTCCCGAGGATACAGGAGGCATCGGCCATGAATTTTGACGGCAAATACAGAGTATCGGACGAGGAGTTTACACGCCTGGTTGCCATCCTGAGGCTTGCAGTGCCATATACCGGGCTTATACTTACAGCACGCGAAAATGCTGCAGTCCGTAATGAAGTAATGCGTTTCGGCGTTTCGCAGATCGATGGGGGAACAAAACTGGAATTGGGCAGTTATGCCGAAAATAAAAATGAAGAACAGGACCTGAACCGTGAACAGTTTCATATCAACGATTCGCGTTCCCTGAATGAAATTATTGATGAATTGCTGTCAACAGACTATTTGCCTTCATTTTGTACAGCTTGTTACAGGCTGGGCCGCACAGGCGAACATTTTATGGAATTTTCAGTTCCCGGATTTATAAAGAGATTCTGCTCTCCCAATGCCATCCTTACGCTCACTGAATACCTCGAGGATTATGCCCCTGCCGAAACAAAAGCCAAAGGATATAAAGTAGTTGAGGAGAACCTGCTTGAACTTGAAAAAGCACATGAAAAAGTAAATGTTCCCGAAATTCGTCAACGGATCGAAAAAATTAAAGGGGGCGAAAGGGATCTTTATTTTTAATGTTTGATGTTGGATGTGGAATGTGGAATGTGGAATGTGGAATGTTGGATGTGGAATGTAAAATGATGGGGTTAGATTGTTGATTTTCAGAAGTGTATAAATTACATAATGACAACAGCTTACTGACAATTCAATCGTGCATCTCTGATTTTTTTAACCACTGAAGCACTGAGGTCACAAAGAAACACTGAGAACATATTCTAACTCCGCTTTGATCCACACAGTTTGATAATACCCTTGAACTCTTAAACATTGGAACGTCACCTTTTGAATCCTGAACTTCTGAAACCCATATAATCCTCCCTCCAAATGACCGAAACGCGAATTCTTGGTTTGCTGATTACCGACCGTATTAAGGAAGCAGGCCGTACCCAGAAACTTCTTAGTGAGTATTCAAGGCTTATACGCTCCCGGCTTGGATTTCACGAATTGAACGAGAATGTATGCAGCCGTTCGGGTATCATTGTTCTGCACCTGACAGGCAAACCTGAAGAATGGAAGGTATTTGAGGATGAACTCAGCAGGATTGGTGGCCTTGAGGTTCAAAATATGTCGTTTACCTATTAATACCTGCGCCGATGAAAGAAGTGAGAATATTAGGAGTCATGATCAATGAGCCTTCCAAGGATGCCAGCCTGATTCAGAACATCCTTTCAAAATATGGCTGCTGTATCCGCACCCGGCTGGGACTGCATGATATTGATGAGGGGTATGCCACTGATACCGGTCTGATGTTACTCGAGCTGACAGGAGATCTCCAGGAATGCCAGAGGCTTGAAAATGAACTGTTGGCTTTGGATGGAATCGAAATTCAGAAAATGGTTTTCAGAAAATAACATTTTGCACTTACCCTTTGACTTTCTGAATTGTACTGTCTGGTTTCTCTCTAATTTAACCTTGATTTTTTACTATACCTGAATCCTTTCCTCCAATCGGTTTTGTATTGAAGGTTTATAAAGAACGTATTCTATGTCATAATGTTAGTTATTTTTGGTTCTGTTTAAGGAAAATGTGGAAAATCATTTGTGCTTAGTGCTCAGTGCTCAGAGAGTATATTGCAGACAAGCTACAGGATTGATAAATACAAATAAATGATGCTAAGCACATAGCACTATGCACAATGCACTATATAACAGAATCAATTCCTGCTACAATATTCTAAAACAGAACCTTATTTTTTAATAGTTGGCAGCATGCCAGCCGGAATGAAGCTATAATATTTATAATTGAAATTTGTTTATTGTAAAAATGACCTATTTTTACAGTATAAATCGTTTACCTGTTCTACTCAGATCAATTCATTCATTGTATAAAAATTTAATCATTTTCGTATGAAAAAGCTTATTCTTTTCCTGTTTCTTGCATGCATGCTGTTGGGTCAGGGCGCAATAGCACAAAAAAGTACAGATCTTTCAACAAAACTTCCGGTTAATCCGGATGTAAAGATCGGGACACTGAATAACGGCCTGAAATATTACATCAGGTACAATCATAAGCCTGAAAAGAAAGTGGAACTGCGACTGGCAGTGAATGCAGGTGCCATACTGGAAGAAGATAATCAACAAGGGCTGGCCCACTTTATGGAGCATATGAACTTTAACGGGTTAAAACATTTTCCCAACAACGAACTGGTTCATTACCTCCAAAGCATAGGAGTAGGTTTTGGGAATGATTTAAATGCCTATACCGGTTTCGATGAAACGGTTTATATATTACCTGTTCCCAGTGATGACCCTGAGAAACTGGATAAAGCCTTTACAGTCCTTGCCGATTGGAGTGGAGCCGCGCTGCTGGATCCCGACGAAATTGAAAAGGAACGCGGTGTTATCCTGGCCGAAAGCAGGCTTGGTAAAGGAGCCGACGACCGCATGATGAAAAAATGGTTGCCTGCCATGTTCAATGGTTCGAAATATGCATCACGATTACCAATCGGAAAAGATTCTATAATAAGCAGTTTCGATCCTTCCTTGCTTGGACAGTTCTATCACGACTGGTACAGGCCGGGTTTACAGGCTGTTATAGTTGTTGGTGATATGCCTGTAGCGGATGCAGAACGAATGATAAAAGAAAAATTCAGCGGGTTTAAAAACCCTTCCACCCCAAGGCAACGTCCAGTTACTGTTGATGTTAAGCCATTCGAAAAAAACAGGGCTATGGTTCTGAGCGATGAAGAGGCCAATCGTATTTCGATATCATTAAGTGGAAGTGCGCATCCCCGCAATCCGGTGGTTACGGTAGGAGATTACCGTAAAAATATTGTTGAAGGATTGTGTTTCAGTATGTTGTCGGCACGTTTCGAAGAATTGAAAAATACTTCCACTCCGCCATTTGTGTATGCTTATGCCTATGTGGGCGGTGGATGGGCTCGTGGCTTCGAAAGCTATACCGGTGGCGCCATGTGCGGTGTTAGCGAGATTCAGAAAGCTGTTGAAGCGCTGGTTGTTGAAAGTATGCGGGTTAAAAAATTCGGATTTACAACCGATGAACTTAGCAGGGCAAAAGCAACATTGCTTTCGGATTATGAAAGACAATACAACGAACGCGATAAAACGGAATCAGGCAGGCTTACCAATGAACTGGTATCTAATTTTTTCGTGCAGGATGCCATTCCCGGAATAGAGTGGGAGTATAATTATGTGAAAGATCATATTGCTGAGATAGCGCTCAACGACTTTGATGCAATCAGAGCAAAAATTGATATAGATGAAACATTTTTTGCTTTTATAACAGCTAAGTCTCAACCTGGTCTTCCTTCGGACGAACAGTTGAAATCCTGGATTGAGTCGTCGCTCAAACAAGCCGTTGAGCCTTATACAGAGAATAAAGTGGCTTCTTCATTACTCGATAAAGTGCCTGTTGCCGGTAAGATTATCAACACCGAAAAGAATGAAAAACTCGGAACTACCACTTTTACCTTAAGCAACAAAGTGAAAGTATGCATTAAACCTACCGATTTTAAAAATGATGAGATTTTATTAATAGGTTCTCGTTATGGTGGATTTAGTCTGTATACAGGGGCCGATTATCAGAGTGCTCAATATAGCAATAATGTGGTGGAAGAAATGGGATACGGCAATTTTTCGAATTCGGACCTGAATAAATACCTTTCAGGAAAAATTGCTTCAGTTACCCCGGTGGTGGATGATTATACCGAGAGTGTTTCCGGCAGCAGCAATATTAAGGATATGGAAACTATGTTTCAGCTTTTGTTTCTGAAGTGTTCGTGGCCGCGTCGTGACGAAACAGCTTTCCAATCCTTTGTAAGCAGGTCGAAACAGCAACTGGAGTCTTTAAAGCAAAACCCGCAGTACCTCTTTATGGATTCGGCATACAATTCACTATACCAGGGCAATGAGCGTGCACATCTGATCGAAAGTGCTTCCGATTATGATAAAATTAACCTGGATCATGCCATTGACTATTATATTCAGCGTTTAGGGAATCCTTCAGGAATGTATTATACTATCATCGGTAGTTTTACAGAAGCCCAGATTATTCCGCTTATCGAAACATATATTGGCGGACTTGTACCTACTGAAATCAACACGCAAATCAGAGATTTAGGCTTATACCCAAAAACAGGCAATGCAACTTTTACACTTAAGAAAGGTTCAGAGTCGCAGGCTATACTGATGCATTATATTACTGGTAAATCCCCCTTCAACCCTGACGATAATTTTATGCTCGGACAGCTCAATGCTGTTATAAACAACAAAATCGTGGATACCATCCGGGAGAAAATGAGTGCTATCTATGGCGGTGGCTGTGGTGGCTCGCTAAAGAAATACCCAAGGGAAGAATTCATGATACAGAGCACCTTCCCATGCAGCCCTGATAATATTGAAAAAGTCAATACAGCCTTTATGAAGCTGATTGAAAGCACAAAAGTAACCGGTGGAATCACGGAAACGGATTTGCAGAAAGTCAGGGAACCGGCACTGGAACGGAATAAAGTTAACCTGAAAAAGAATGATTACTGGTTAAATGCTATGCAGAACGCCTATCTTCTTGGTACTGATCCTGAAAGGATTCTGACGATGGATCAAAGGCTTAAAACCCTGACTCCTGAACAACTTGTGCTGACCGCAAGGAAGTTTTACTCCGGAACCAATATTTTCAAAGCTGTTTGGTTGCCTGAAATAGTGAAATAGGGGATGCTGTTGAATCAGCCCTTCCGTACATTTAATCTTTCGTTGTGATTTACCCTGTTGGGTATAAGCAGCAAATGCTTTATTTTGTAATTCCGCTGCCTAATATGGTAATGGATCCTTTATAATTTTCAGTATTATAGAAACCGACTGTGCGGAGCTTAAAATAATACGATCCGTCGGGAACGCCGTTTGCATGCCAGTCGCCCTGGTAGTTCGAATCATCATATATTTTTCTGCCCCAGCGGTCGAAAACAATTAATTCCATTCGCTGAAATTCAGTAGTGATTTTAATCTCTTCGCCCGAGCCGGTTTTATTCTCGTTCAGGATCATAAACGACTCATTATAGGAATCTCCGTTAGGTGTGATAACACCCGGGATTTTCAATTTAGCATTTTTTACCGGTATCCGCACTTCAATAAGCGAATCACAACCATTTTCGTTAATGATATGAAGTTTCATATCATAATATCCGTCAGTATTGGTATTTGCCCTGGCGTAAAGATGGGTGGGATTGAAGGATCGGATGGTATCTCCGTCACCGAATTCCCATAATGGCGGTTCAACCACATGGGTAGGGTATATTTCCTGGTACGAAAAGCTTAGGACCGGGTTTTGCAGGTAGATGGTAGTGTCTGCGTTTCCTTCTATTATAAGTTTAACATTGGCACCAGGTAACCCGTTGATGGTAAACATACTGTCGAGTTTGCACCCCCATGAATCGGTAATTGTAATCAGATTTCCACCTGAACACATCCCGGTTTGAATGGAATCGAAACGACCAGGTTTCCCATTCCAACGGTATGTGAGCGGCGCAGTACCTCCAACAGCATTTGCCATATAATTGGCATCACATTTTGATGAGCAGGTAGGGTCAATTTCGCTTAAGGTAACAAAGATTTTCGGACCAACCAGGGCATTCCCATCCATGAAAATTACAGGAATGTTGCCGCCGGCAGCATGATAATAACTTCCTGTTGCATTCCAGTGCAGTACACACGACCCGGCCTGACCTCTGAATTTCAGCCATACGAGGGTATCCTGTGTGATAGTTGCAGTACTGGACCTCTTCCATTTAATAATAATGGAATCGTTTTCAGTATATACTTCAAATGTGCCACCCGAAAGTGCAGCGTTTACAGCAAAATGTTCAATATAATCAATGGAATTGCTGTTGTAGGATAAAACTATCTTTAATGAATCAACGGCATTCATATTCTGCACCACAACCGGCATGGATGTGTATGCATTGTTACACATCTGAAATTCGCCTATCCCTGTAAAAACCTGGGCTGTAAGTTGCCTGGATGCAAAGGTTAAGAGTAATAAGATAAATGGAACAGATGTCAGGAATTTGCGCATGCTTTTCGTTGGATCAAATATGGTATTCTGCTAAAATGGCTTTTCAGGGCACTAAATTAGGGAATTTATTGCTTTACTGCTATGATAACGTGAATACCTTTGTTTTCGTGCTTTGTAAGCGGAATTAATACCGGCCACCCTGAACCATCATAATTGTACAATCTTCAACAACTTCAATCCCTGTATTGGCTAACAGTTCCTGGAATTCCCGGTTTTCGGTTCCCGGATTAAAAATGACACGTTCAGGATTGAGTTTCAGAATATATTCGTACCAGACCCTTTGGTTTTCAGGACCCAGATACAGTGTAACTGTATGAATATTATCGAGTTCCAGATATTCGGCGTGAACAGGTATCCCTTCAACAATTCCTTCGCGTAAACCGAAAGCATTCACAGGGAAATGGCCTTCAACCAAGGTCTTTATACACATATTGGAATAACGTGATTCCTTAAGGCTTGCACCTATTACAAGCGTGTTTTTAGTCATATGGGAGCAGATTCAGCACTCACAAAACATATTAAACTTCGCGAAGCAGAAGTTCCAGGTTTTCGAAACGACGGCGGTAATCATCACCTGCACGGCTGATAATTTCGTGCGCTTCTTCAACACCGAATGTGTGGGTAATTTCAACCCTCTTTTCCTGTCCTGGAAGATCTTTATAGGTAAGGAAATAGTGTTTTAAACGGTCGATTACGAGTTCAGGGCAGTCGCTGATATTTTTATAGTCGCCATAAACTGCATCGTTCCGTAATACACAGATTATTTTATCATCCGACTCATTTCCGTCAATCATTCTGAATCCACCGATTGGAATAGCCTTTACCAGGATATCGCCATGTGAAATTACTTTCTCGGTAAGCACACATACGTCAATAGGGTCGGCATCGCCTTTAATATCAGTCCTTCCCGATTTCTCCATGCAGTATTCGGCAACCGATTTTCCGCTGTATGTTTGAGGCAGGAAACCGTACATGGCCGGAACAACATTGGAATATTTCTGAGGTCGATCGAGTTTCAGGTATCCGCTCACTTTGTCGACTTCGTATTTTACAGTATCTGTCGAAACCATTTCGATAAAGCATGTCAGGCATTGTGGAGCTTCATCACCCAGTTCAACCCCATGCCATGGATGGGATTTATAGCGTAAACCCATTAGTTTTCCGATGGGATCCATTATTTTATTCGACATTGCAGTAAAGTTTTAGGTGCGAAAACGTATTTTCTGCAAAAGTAACCAATTACAACTTGCTTGTATGGTTTAACGTATTATTATTATGTTTTCTATTTGATTTTGTCAATATAAAAAGATGTAGCAGGCATTTTCAAGTTTATCCTGGCTGTCATTGCCGCATTTCTTGTTGCAAAATACCCTAAACGTACTTTATACAACTCCGCATCGTAAACTACAAACCACTCTTTTGAAGTTGTACTTAAGAGTTCGGCTGCATATTTGTCGGCTCTGCTTTTTGCTATATACGTGCATGCCTGTATATAATATTTACCGGGTGTGGCATCATTGCTTAGGACACTTTGATGATTTATATCAGTATCAGGGTGAATTGATTCAGTATTAACCTTTACAGGCTTACTGTTTTCTGAAGATTTATTGTTTTTTGCAGAAGCTGTTTCTATTATGCTGGTATTGTCAGCCTTCGCCTTTGCAGCAGATTTCACTTCCGGTATAATTGCTTTTACAGGCGGTTCAGCAATTTTTTCTGTTTTCAGGCTTTGATCCGTAGTATTTGTTTGTTGAGCCATATTTAATTTCTGGCCGGAAGGATCTGCAGATTTTGGCTGAATGTCAGGGTTTAGCATTCCCTGTGTCTCATTTTCACGTTTCTCCAGTTGAAATTCAATGTTGTCGATGATATCCCCATTTTCGGAAGGGTGGATATTGAAGTCGTAACGTGATGGATAAGGAATGGATTTAAGACGTGAAAGCTGAAGGCTGTCGATTTCAGCATAATAGCTGCCAGGCGCTAAACCAATATAGTTAAAGTATCCGTCCGATTCGCTTTGGGTTTTGGCAATAAAATTACCTTTATGGTCAAAAATATTGATCAGTATACGGCCTTGTGGTTTCAGGTTGTTACCGCTTTTAATGTATATCATTCCATTAATTTCACCCATAATTTTTATCGGAATTTCCAGGAGTTTAAACTGGTTGGGGTCCATTAATATACTCAGGGTTTTATTCGGTATCTGCCATGCAATATTGTCGAACTGGGTATCGCTGAATTCGAGCATATAACTGGCAAATGGCTCCAGGTCGAGGATACGGATGATAGAGTCCCGCGAATTGGGTAATATCCTGCCGCCGTTTATACGTACGTTCATGCCTGATAGCACAGGTTCATTATCATCATGGCGGTTATTATTGTTAATATCGAGGAATGGGATAATAGTTAATCCCGCACGGCCTACCTGTGTGCGCCTGTCGGCAATTATCCGGGCGTTTCCGCTCCCGAAAGCAAAACTGCCTCTGGCACTCTGACCGGTCATGATATACTGATCCGAAATACGTGTGCTGATGCTGGTTTGAGCAAAGGACAAATCGTATCGCAGCGTTAATTCAACACTGTTTATATTGTTCCGGATATTGTTTTCCCAGTTTAATGCCAGGTTGCATTTTGGCGAAAAATTGTTTTCAAGCTCTACTTTTGTATAAATTAGGTCCTTGTTCGAAAAATCGTACTGAACCTGTGGGCGGAATGAAAGCGTTCTGAAAAACCGGAATCCCAACGCAAGATTTCCATAAATATATGGATTGGTTTTACCCAGCCAGTTTGCATTTCCGGTAAAGTTGGCGCTTACTCCCTTGTAAAAAGTTGAAATGGTAGCTTCTGCCGTTGAATAGGTGGTTTCTTTCAGGATGTTCTGGATATATGCAAAACGGCTGTAAGCTTTAATTTTCTTAAGCGATACAGGAATTGAAACCCTGATTTTCCGCTCCTCGCGGTAGTTAAAAGTGATGGCTTTCTGTTCGAGAGCATATTTTGTATAGTCAATATCAAAAACAAAGTTCGATGGGAGACTGTAACTTACAAGTGCCTTGGTTCGCACCCCGTGTGCATACTCAGCATTAACCAGTAAGTTGCTGAAAATCTGTGCGGAGCCGTTTACAAAAGGAATAGAAGGGGAGGCGCTTATGGATGAAAGATATTCGAGCCCTCCACCCAGCGTGAGATGCCTGCTGATACCAAAGTTTGCTTCACCGCGGCTGAAGAAACTATGACTTGTATCCTGTACCATGGCTCCTGCAATGCTGTACTGCAATTCGCCTGCGGGTAAAAAATTGAAAGGAACATTTATAATCTGCTCTTTCGTACGCTCTTCGCCCCAGGGACCATAGAATTTTATCAGAACATTCGATGCGCCATAAACCAGAGGAATATCAAATTTGAAGAATCCAAAGGCATCTGCCGTAGTAAAATCGACAATAATGTTATTGATATACAACTCAACTGTCCATCCGGGTTCAGTGAAATCCGACATGGTATAGCTGCCAAACGAACGGCGGTAAGTTGTAGGCGTATTGGTAATTACAGTTCCGATAAGTGGAGAGTAAATACTGGCAACTGAACGGGAAGAAATTTTGCCGACTGTAACCTGCTTTACCAGTTTGGTGTTATTATTGGCCCATCTCCAGTGGTACTGCTGTTGACGTTTTTCAAAATTATACTTCGACGAATAGTTTAACTCAATATTAGTTTCCCCGCCCAGAAATTCAGCTCCTAAACCCAATAAAGCACGTGTTTCGGAAGGTCCGTTGTTGAGTTGGGTTGAATATACAGCCCAATCGGCCATTCCACCTTTCAGAATATGGTATTTACGCTGGTAGGTAGTATCAACTGTAATTTCACCGCGCAAACGACTGATGTTTTTACGCATCTGCTCCAGCCTCAGTTCTTTTATTACAGGAAGTTCGTGGCTGGTTTTAAGTTCTACCATAAGACTACTAAAGGTAAACCGGCAATCCAGTCCGAATAGTTTACCGTATTGATCCAGTCGTAAGGCAAGACTGCTGGTCTCCGTACTGAATAATTCATTGTCACTTAGCTGGATCAGTTTTCCATTAACGAAAACGGTGTGCGAAAGTTGGCTGATGATATATTTGTTGTTTTCGTACAG
Organism: uncultured Bacteroidales bacterium; assembly: GCA_903822525.1. Lineage (GTDB taxonomy): Bacteria > Bacteroidota > Bacteroidia > Bacteroidales > UBA4417 > UBA4417. The sequence continues at coordinate 12,486 of CAIJPI010000102.1, forward strand.
GAAAAATCCACTGAGGGTATCGTTAAACTCGGATAATTTCTGATTTATTTTCAGCGCCTGAAACATATCAGTTACCGGAATATAAATTTCATTGTTTTTATAGATAGCTGTGATGTCGTAGCCTCCTATACCCTGAACAGCCAGGAATACAGATATTTCCTCGTAATCGTTTGACGAGTTCTGAGCTTTTAGAGTAAAAGGAGAAAGGGTCAGAGCAATAAAAAAAAGAATGGTAAAAAATAGTTTCTTCATTACGTTTAATGGCATGCTTAGCAACACTTTTGACAGTAAGCCTGAACCGGATAGCGATCTGATTATCATTGGCTTATTGCTGAACAAAGGTTACTGAAAAATATCCGATATAGTTGCCAGACGGATTATGTGACTGATTACCAACATACAATGTGCCTCCTATCCGGATCTGAGTTCGGGAAGGAGCGGTTTTGGTATTAATAAATGGAGAAGCTGGAATAGATGTTCCAATATGCATGGTTAAAGTACCTCCGTTTCCGGTAAGAGTTGCATCCGGACCATTCACAATGCTGACAATGGCTCCCGGATTTCCTTCAATTTCAAAAATGGCAGGCGCATATTGATAACCCAGGTTTACAGGAATAATATCGCCGGTAACGGATCGCGAGCCTTGCGGATCAATTGTAACTGTTCCTCCTGTATTTCCCTGTATTACTGCTCCGAAACTCAGATTCTGAAAAGTTGAGACTTGCAGTGGAATAGGCGGATCTTCCTGCGCCGAAGCGGTAAAGCTAAGCAGAGACAGAATCACGCAAAAGCATGCAAAAAGAATAGCCTTCTTTTGAATGGAAATATATTTTTGAATCGTTATCATCAGTTCGGGATATAAATTTTCTGCGAACATATTCCTTTTTGCCCATAAATGGTCAGTACATATATTCCTGCCGGTAACTGCGTGTTAATTTCGTGAGCTCCGCTGCCATAGAGGTTTTCCCTATGCATTACTTGTCCCGGCATATTGCTGATCATGAGTTGCGATTGGTTGCCGGAGTTTGCATCCAAAGTTACAGAAAGTCTTCCGTTTATAAGGGTTGCAAAAAAGGTATCAGTTCCAGTCGGTGCATGTACAAGATCCTTATCACTGAATATAAGTGTAAACCTGCTGTCGAGAGTGCCTTTCTCAATATGAACGCGGTATTCAGGATTGATCTGTATGTCCTGCACCAGGCCGGTTAAAGCATCCTCGAGGTAAACATGCAGCCCGGAAGGAATGTAGTCGATATTCAGTGCTTTCAGTGTAACCCAGTCAGCTTTTTCAGTTTTCAAACCCAGGGGAATGCGGGTGGTGCTGTCAGCAGGGTAAGGAATAGCACTGATTGACAGTCTGTCGGTTTCTGTGGTAACTGAATACAGGTTAGGAACGCCCTGATCGGTATTCATTAGTTTAAGGGCATCAAACTCTTTGTCAAAAATTGTTGTGGCCAGTTCATCAAAATACACAACGGCTGCATCCTTTATTTTTTCAGTATCGTACTCTGCCGTGAGCCTCACCAATGGTTTTACTTCAGCATCTGCTGATTTGTGAAAAACTGAGCTAAGATTGTTTACCCGGACCTGGTTTCCCATGCCCAAATATGCAGTTACAGGATACGATCCGTTGGTTACATGTACAAAGAAACCCTGCATAGCCGGAATAATATTGCCCGCTGTTCCGTTACTCGACACCCCATTAGCGTATGAGCTGTAGGTGCCTGTATACTGACTGCTTACACCTGCATCGAAATAATAAACGGCATTGTCGATATTGGTTTTTGTCCAGCCGCTGCTTGCATTCCAGTCGATAGGGGATGGGTAAGGGTTGCCAACAAGGTTAAAGCCTTTGGTATACTGCCTGTTGTGATTGTATAAGGTAAGCGGGCTTGAGAGGTCGTTGTTTACAACACCGGTAATGGCAATAGTTTTTGCGGCTGACTCGGATCCGAAGTTTGCAGCAAACCCTTTCATAGGGGTTAATATCCCGCTTGGGGTTATATATTTTGTCCAGCCTGTTGCATCCCGTGCAACACCCAAAGAATCACTGTGGTTATCTTCATCGTAGGCATAAACTGTTGCAAATGTAGCAGCGAGGTCAAGATCATCCGAAAGTTCGTTCACTGTTGCTGCCTGGAAAGGAGAACTTATATACTTGTATCCGAAACCGGATGCAATATACCGCTGCATGCTAACATTTCCGTCTACAGAACCTGAACCTGCTCCGTCAATTAATGCTGTTTGTGTGGCTGTTGACAGCAATGTAAGGTTGCCATTTGTATTAAATGTGCCATTGCTGCATAGTAAAACACCTTTAAGCGAAAGCATCTGATTGTTCCAGGTAAGGCTGTTCGTTCTGTTAATCGTCAGGTTATTGAGCGAAGGTGATGACGTAAAAGTACTTGTAGGAATTGTAAAAGCTGATCCTACGGTATTTCCGGAAGTGCCGAAAACCAGGTTTGAGTTTTCAGTAGTTGTAATAGTGCCTAATAATTTTAAAATAGGGGTATCCGAATTCTGGAAGGTCAGCGTATTAGAGCCAACTGACAGTGTCCCGATTGTTAAAGAAAGCTTTCCATTCAGTGTTGTATTACCTGCCAGTGAAACTCCTGCAGCATTGCTGGCAGCAATATTGTAATACGTAAGCCCTGAAAAAGTTTGTGCTGAAGATCCGTTTAAATTAACTGTTCCGTTGTTATGGTTAAAGGTACCGCTGTTTTCAATAGTGCCAGACAGGTTCAGAATGCCTGAGGTGGATGTAAATGTACCGTTGCTAATGGTAAGGTCGTGTAAGGTAGCCATATTTGCATCGAGACTA
>CAIJPI010000103.1 GCA_903822525.1 uncultured Bacteroidales bacterium
GTGCTGCCAAGGAGCGCTGCGATGCAGGCTTTGGCGTTGGCGAAACCGGGCTGGCCGTATATCTCGATTTTGCTGATTCCATCAAAAGGCTAGGCCGGAATGTGATCGAAGAACGCTATGGCAACCTCTTCCAGATGTACCAGAAAATTGTAGACGAAAACCCGTACGAAAACCCGATGATGATCTATCCTGCAGTGCATTACACTATGGGGGGCCTATGGGTGGATTACGAACTGATGTCGACGGTTCCGGGTTTGTTTATTGCCGGCGAAGCCAATTTCTCCGACCATGGTGCAAACCGCTTAGGCGCTTCAGCATTGATGCAGGGGCTCGCCGACGGATATTTCGTACTTCCTTATACCATTCAGAATTACCTGGCCGACCAGATTAATGTACCTCGCTTTAAGACCGATTTACCTGAGTTTGCAGAGTCAGAAAAACAGGTACAGGCACGACTTCAAAAACTTTTCGATGTAAAAGGGACTAAGCCTGTCGATCATTTCCATCGCCTGCTGGGTAAAATTATGTGGGAATATGTTGGGATGGCCCGTAATAAGGCTGGTCTTCAGAAGGCTATTACCATGATACGTGAGCTTAAAATAGAATTCTGGAAAGATGTAAAGATCACAGGCGAGAACAATGAAGTAAATCCTGAACTCGAAAAAGCCGGCCGCGTTGCTGACTTTATTGAATTAGGCGAACTGATGGCCATGGATGCTCTGAACAGGGAAGAATCCTGCGGAGGCCATTTCCGCGAGGAATATCAAACCCCCGAAGGTGAAGCTTTGCGTAATGACGATAAATACATGTATGTAGCGGCTTGGGAATATGCCGGCGACGGAAAGGAACCTATTCTGAACAAAGAACCGCTTGAATACGAGGCAATTGAAGTTAAGCAAAGAAATTATAAATAGGGGTTGGGGGTTAGGATTTAGGGGTTAGGGATGTGCCTCAATGAGGATTTGGGAATCAGGGGTTAGATGTTAGTGACATAATTTAAAAAACTTTGCTTTAATAATTCAATTGCAGGTAAGCGCGAAAATTAAAAAATGGAATGAGGATTAATTAAAAATAAAAGAAGGAATAACGAGCCGGCTACTACCCTAAATCCTAATCCCTAAACCCTAACCCCTTTTGAATAGATGGGAAATACTAAGATAGAATCATTTAAAGATTTGATTGTCTGGCAGAAGGGAATTGAATTAGTAAACGAAATCTATAAGGTAACCAAACCTTTTCCAAAAGAAGAAATGTATGGTTTAAGCAGTCAGATCAGGAGAGCGGCCATATCAATTCCAGCTAACATTGCCGAAGGCTGGGGAAGAGGTACCACAAAAAACTACATACAGTTCCTCGAGATATCACGAGGATCATTATTTGAACTAAATACGCTGATTATCATATCATACAACCAGGAATACTTAAACAGGGAAATCTGTGATGAAATTGAAAACAAATTAAATGAAACAGGCAGAATGCTTAATGCTTTAATCACAACACTCGAAAATAAAAACAGTAAATAATTTAAGGAACAGAGGTCAGATTAAAAAGGTGGTCTTCACATTAGTAAAATCCCCCTAAACCCTAACCCCTAACCCCTAAAACCTTTCTAAAATGGATTTTACACTCAAAATATGGCGTCAGAAGAATGCCAAAGCCAAAGGCAAATTTGTGACCTACAAGATTAATGGGATAAGCGACAGCAGCTCATTCCTCGAAATGCTTGATGTATTTAACGACCAGCAGGTGACAAAAGGGGAAGACCCTGTGGTTTTCGATCACGACTGCCGCGAAGGAATATGTGGTACATGCAGCCTGTACATCAATGGTCGTCCGCATGGCCCCGATGATGCTGTTACCACCTGCCAGCTCCATATGCGCAAGTTTAAGGACGGCGATACCATTGTAATTGAGCCATGGCGTTCGAAAGCTTTCCCGGTAATCCGCGACCTGATGGTCGACCGCCAGGCTTTCGATAAGATCATACAGGCTGGTGGATTTATTTCGGTAAATACCGGGGGCATACCCGATGCCAACGCCATACTGATTCCCAAACAAGATTCCGATTCATCGATGGATGCAGCTTCATGCATAGGATGCGGTGCCTGTGTTGCCGCCTGTAAAAATGCATCAGCCATGTTATTTGTTGCAGCCAAGGTTTCGCACCTTGCATTGTTGCCACAGGGCAAAGCCGAAGCAACACGCAGAGTTCAGGCCATGGTTGCCAAAATGGATGAACTGGGATTTGGTAATTGCACCAATACCGGTGCCTGCGAAGCAGAATGCCCGAAATTGATATCGATCGATAATATTGCCCGGATGAACCGCGAATACCTGGGTGCAAAAATCGGAGCACAGAAACAAAAAGCAGTAGGAGGAGGATTTTAATCTTTCAACTATTTTTTGCCGGCTTCATGCCTGGCAATAAACCTGAAAGTCTGCAAAGGGCTTTCAGGTTTTTTGTTGGCATAGAGTTTAACCTGACGACCTTATTTTTCAAGTCAATTTTTCAGCCTTTTTCTACCCTGATTCCTCTTTTTCAACTCCCAAAAAATCCATACCTTTGGCAGGAAGTTTTCGCAGCAGAACAAGGATGAAATTCAGTGATATCGTTGGGCAGGAGCCTCTCAAAAAACGTTTAAAACGTACCGTACTCGATAACAGGGTCAGCCATGCCCAGCTTTTTCTCGGTCCCGAAGGATCAGGAAAACTGGCACTTGCATTGGCATATGCACAGTATATCAACTGCCGCAACCGCACTCCCGAAGATTCGTGCGGCGAGTGCCCCTCATGCAGGAAATACGGCAAGCTTATTCATCCTGACCTTCATTTTATTTATCCTATCAACAAAACCAAGGAGGTTGACGACAAAAAAATCTTCAGCAAGGATTTTATTGTTCCCTGGCGCGAATTCCTGATCCAGAACAAGTATTACGTTTCGCTGCCCGACTGGTACGAGAAAATAGGTATTGAAAAGAAACAGGGGCTTATTAATGCCGATGAAGCGGATGGCATTAACCGTTCGCTGGCATACAAGGCATACGAAGCTGAGTATAAGGTGATGATCATCTGGATGGTCGAAAAAATGAACGCCACCTCTGCCAATAAGTTGCTTAAAAACCTTGAAGAACCCTCTGATAAGACTTTATTTATTCTCTTATCCGAAAACCAGGATCAGATTATTGCCACTATACTTTCGAGAGCGCAATTAGTTAAATTTCCACCCTTAAAGGATGTTGACGTTGAGCAGGCACTTGTGAAGGATCACAGCATTGAAACTGCCGAGGCATCAAAAATTGCCCGTCTGTCCGATGGCAACTATACCATGGCACTTATGCTGGCCGGGAAAAACGGATCGGGGACCATATCGCTTGAAGCTGAACGTGAACGGTTTGTTATCTTCCGTGAATGGATGCGCCGCTGCTTTACCATTTCGAAAGACCTGAAAGAATACGATAAACTGCAGGAAACCATTCCCATGCTGATTGGCGACGGAAGCCGCGAAAAGCAGAAAGAGATGCTGGCATACAGTCTGAATATGTTCAGGATATGCCTGCAATACCATGTTGGCAATCACCTGCTTGTAAAACTCGATGGAGAAGAACTCGCTTTTGTTAAAAATTTCTCACCTTTTATTCACCCCAGGAATATCAGTTATTTTGATGAGGAATTAAACAGGGCCATCTTTCACATTGAGCGGAATGCCAATGCCCCTATCGTTTTAACTGACCTCTCGCATCTCATTGCCAGGATATTGAAAATTCCGGCTACGGCTCAAACTAAAAAAGTGTAAATTTGTCACTTCATACCGGATTCTTATCTGCATAATGCAATCAATGGTAATCCCGGTTTATACTAACAGCTGAATCCTTCCGTTAACCGTATGCAAATACTTTCGGAGGAACGATTTAAACTCATCATGGAAGAAAATATACAACTCAATATAGCTAACAAGGAACTAATGGGGACAAGAGGTTGCTGCAGCAGTGGCAATCCTTTGCTGAACCGGGCAGGAGCCGAACAGAAATGTGCCAAACTGGCAACCTACGACTGGCTCAACAACCTTCCGCTACCCGGGACAACAGGCAAATTCGATTGTGCCGAGGTACGCTTTAAGAACAACCATAAGGACTTTTTCAGGATCCCGGCAGGGCTTTCGGTACATAACGGCGATATCGTCGCTGTTGAAGCTTCGCCCGGTCATGATATAGGAATTGTTACCCTCACCGGCGAAACCGCCAGGTTCCAGATGGTACGTAAAAATATAAATCCGAATAAAGAGGACATACGCAAGCTATACCGTAAAGCCAAACAGGCTGATGTCGACAAATGGCTGAATGCCATCTCGCACGAGCATGATGCACTGTACAAAACCAGGGTCGCTGCTTTGAAACTTGGCCTTAAAATGAAGGTGAACGATGTTGAATACCAGGGCGACGATACAAAAGCTATCTTTTTTTATACCGCCGAGGACAGGGTCGATTTCAGGGAACTCATTAAAATACTGGCTGATGAATTAAAGATCAGGATCGAGATGCGACAGATCGGTATGCGCCAGGAAGCCAGCAGGTTAGGCGGTATTGGATCGTGTGGCCGCGAATTATGCTGTTCGACCTGGATAAGCGGATTTCACTCTGTGTCGACTTCTGCAGCAAGGGTTCAGCAGCTATCGCCGAATCCACAGAAACTGGCCGGACAGTGTTCGAAACTGAAATGCTGCCTCAACTATGAAGTTGAAGCCTACAGCGATGCGCTGAAAGATTTTCCTGACGAGAATTCGGTGATAAAAACAAAACAGGGCGATGTGCTGCTGCAGAAAATCGATGTCTTCAGCGGAACCATGTGGTTCGGATACAAAGGCAAGGAACACGAGATGTTTTCGCTGACTGTCGCCCGGGTGAAAGAGGTTATTGCCATGAACAAAGCAGGTAAGATACCGGATAAAATCGAAGATTTTACCATTAAACAGGATAAGAAACCCGCTATCGGACTTGTTGTTGCCAGTGATGACCTTTACAGGTTTGATAAAAAGAAACAATCACCCCACAAATCTGATAAAGGATAATATGCCACGGGTTTCCACCAGAATAATTCTACCTTTTACATTTTTCAGGCTGTCGGCTTTGCTGCTTTTGATAGTATTCATGAGCACAGCCTGCAACAGGGATGTATTTCAAGCTGAATCGGTACATCTTAAAAACAATGAGTGGAAATCGGCCGACACCCTGTTTTATACCTTTAACTCACAGGATACACTGCAGGCGTATGATTTTTATTTTGAAGTACGGAATACCACGGATTACGACATGCAGAACCTGTACCTTTTTATAACTGCCTTTTATCCTGACAACACCTATTCGCGCGATACTGCCGAGTGTATACTTGCTGCTCCCGACGGACAATGGTACGGTAAAGGGATGGGAAGGCATAAAGATAACCGGTTTTTGTTCCGTAAGGGTGTGCATTTCCGTAAACCGGGAAAATATCAAATTGCCGTAAACCAGGCCATGCGCATTGAAACCCTGAAAGGCATTTCGGATGTAGGCATTCTGATTAAAAAACAAGCGGACAAAGAATAAGCAAGAAATTGTAATCTGGCGTACCCATGAAAAAAAATCTGAATGAAAATGAATGGGTGAAGAAGTTCTGGAAATGGTACTTTATCACACTTGTATTTATAGCCTTGTTCTTTATAGCGCTCTCCATCGGATGGTTAGGCTTTATGCCTTCATTCGAAGAACTCGAAAATCCAAAGAGCAAACTGGCTTCCGAGGTAATTTCGGCCGATCAGAAAGTACTGGGTTCCTTCTATCTCGAGAACCGTTCCAATATTCATTATTCTGAATTATCGCCCTGGCTTGTTAAAGCACTTATTGCTACAGAGGATTCGCGTTTCGAGCAGCACTCAGGCATTGATGGCAAGGCACTGCTCAGGGCAGTTTTAGGTATGATCACCAGCAGCGACAAAGGAGGCGGAAGCACCATTACGCAGCAGCTGGCAAAAAATCTGTTCCCCCGCAATACCCACTATACTATATTTGGTACCGGCTACGCAAAACTGAAAGAATGGATTACA
>CAIJPI010000104.1 GCA_903822525.1 uncultured Bacteroidales bacterium
CGACGAATGCCATGCCGCATATCACTTCCCGCTCATGCCACGTATCTTCAAATCCATTGCCATGCAAAGTGGCAAACCGATTGAAGAAACGCTATCCAAAGCTTTTACCCCCGAATTACCCGAAAGCGGGCAATGGTTCACCTTCCTGCGCTGCCACGACGAACTAAGCCTCGAGCTGGTATATGTTACCGAAGAAGAACGCAAATATATTCATCAGCAATATTGCCTTAACCCCGAATGGAACTTCCGCCTGGGCGAAGGAATTTCAGCCCGCCTGTCGGAACTTATGCAGCGCGACGAAAGGCGTATACTGCTGGCATATTCCATAATCCTGACACTTCCAGGCACCCCGGTTATATACTACGGCGACGAGTTCGGAAAATTTAACGACGAAGCCTACTATAATGATATGATACACCTTACGGGTAAAGATGATACCCGTTTCCTGGTTCGTGGTAAAATCGACTGGGATCAGCTGGCTCAAAACCTTCAGGACCCGGAAAATTTCAGCAGCCGCATATATCAAAAGCTGAAACTGATGCTTCATGTACGCAATCAGCATAAGACCTTTGGCCGCGGCAGCATTGAGTTTGTCACGATGCCGGAAATCGAAAACGGCAAGGTTCTCGCCTTTATCCGTTCTTTCGGTTCCGAAAAATGGCTTATCATTCATAATATGACTGACCAGGCCTTACCTCTCAGCTTACCCGCATTTGCAGAAAAAAATGTTTCTGCCTTTGACAGCACCCACCCATCACAAATCGAGGCATTTGGATTTTCATGGTTAAAAATCAGTTGATCTGAAAAATCCGAATCACTCCCAGCCAATACTATTTTAAACACCCGACTTTTCTTAAAACTATACTCATGCAAAATAAATACATTTTCGAAGCCGTAATTTTCGACCTTGATGGTGTAATAACCCGCACAGCATTGGTTCACAGCCATGCCTGGAAAAAAATGTTCGACGAATACCTCCGCCATCGCGAAATACAACATGGCGAAGCCTTTAAAGAATTCACCCAGAAAGAGGATTACCTTCCCTATGTTGATGGCAAACCCCGCTACGAGGGCGTCAAATCCTTTCTTGAATCTCGGGGAATTAACATCCCTTTTGGCGACCCTGCTGATGATGTTGAAATGGAAACCGTTTGCGGCCTTGGAAACCGTAAAAACATTACCTTCAACGAAGTATTGCTGCGTGATGGTGTAAGCGTTTATGAATCAACGGTTCAGATGATCCATGATCTGAAAAAAGCAGGAATTAAAGTAGGCGTTGCCTCGTCGAGCAAAAACTGTGAAGCTGTTCTCGAAGCCGCAGGACTTATGCCGCTTATCGAAACCAGAGTCGATGGAGTGGTTTCGGCCGAAATGGGCTTAAAAGGAAAACCTGAACCCGATATTTTTACTACCGCAGCGGCTAACCTCGGGGTAAAACCACATAATGCCATAGTTGTTGAAGATGCTACTTCGGGCGTTGCAGCAGGCCGGGCCGGAAACTTCGGACTGGTGCTGGGAATTGCGCGTGAAGAAAACAAGTATGAATTGCTGATCAATGGTGCCGACATCGTTGTGGATGATATATCGGAAACCTCGCTCGAAGCACTGAACAACTGGTTTAAAGAAGGAATGCAGGAAGATGGCTGGAATATAACCTATCATACCTACGAACCTCTGAAAGAGCGCACACGCGAAGCCCTGCTTTCGGTCGGAAACGGTTATTCAGGCACAAGGGGAGCCATGGAGGAGGCTGATGCAAATAAAATAAATTATCCCGGCACTTATATCGCCGGACTCTATAACCGCCTGAGCACTCCTGTTGCCGGCAAAGACGTCTGGAACGAAGATTTTGTGAATGCCCCCAACTGGCTCACTATAACATTCAGCATTAACGACGGCTCATGGTTCGACATTAACACCTGTGAAATCCTTTCCATATCGCGCACACTCGATTTTAAAACAGGTCAGCTTTCACGGTCGCTGAAAGTCAGGGACAAAAACGGAAACGAAACCCTTATCGAATCCAAAAGATTTTCTTCTATGGCCGACCCTCACCTGTCGGCACTGCAATATTCAGTAAAACCCCTCAATTATAACGGGAAAATCACTCTTAAATCTGGGATAAACGGTTCAATTATAAACGATGGCGTCGAACGCTACAAATCACTCAGCCAGCAACATCTCAAACCTGTTGAACAGGGCTTTGAAGGAAACAGGCAGTTTGTTTTAGTTTCGACTACCCAATCCGGAATACAGATTGCCAATGCAGCCGATCATTCCTTCTACATGGAGGGCAAGCCGGTTTCAGCTGAACTTCATCAAAAAATATCCCCATCTGCCGTATACGGCACTGTTTCGTTCGACCTTCGAAAGGAAGAAACAATAACACTTATTAAGAAAGCAGCCATCTTTACATCGAAAAGTGATGATGTAACTGATCCGCTGAATGCAGCCTATAATACACTCAATAATGCCACCGCCGGTTTCGACACGCTTCTGAAATCAAGCACGTTGGAGTGGGATGCCATTTGGGCTAAGATCGACATGCAGGTCGAAGGGGATCGTTTCTCACAGAAACTGCTCAGGCTCCATCTGTATCATCTTATAGTGAGTATGTCACCACATAACAGCACTATCGACGCAAGCATTACGGCTCGCGGCTTACATGGTGAAGCATACCGGGGCCATATTTTCTGGGATGAGCTCTTTATTATGCCTTTGTACGACATAAACCTACCCGACGTAGCCGCATCCATGCTTTTATACCGCTATCGCAGACTCGAAAAAGCCAGGCAATATGCAAAAGAATATGGTTATTCGGGTGCAATGTTCCCATGGCAGAGCGGTTCCGATGGCCGGGAAGAAACTCAGGTGATCCACCTTAACCCGCTTAACGGTCAATGGGACACCGACCACAGTTCCCTGCAGCGACATGTTTCGCTTGCCGTAGCATTTGATATCTGGCAGTATTTCCAGATAACTGATGACCATGCTTTTATGAAAGATTACGGCACCGAAATGTTCCTCGAAATTTGCAGGTTCTGGGCCAGCAAATGCCATTGGAACGAAAACCGTCAGCGATATGATCTTACGAAGGTGATGGGCCCTGATGAATTTCACGAGCAGTATCCCGATGCCAGCGCGGGAGGACTTAACAATAATGCCTATACCAACCTTATGGTTGCATGGGCTTTCGGTAAAGCAGCTCTTATTTTCGAATCGTATGGGACTGATGCTCTTTCCGAATTTAAAAAACTCGGTTTCAGCCCGGATGAACTCAGCAAATGGAATGAAATATCAGGGAAGCTATTCCTCGACATCAACCCTGATGGCATTATAGCTCAATACGAAGGGTATTTCGATCTGAAAGAACTGGATTGGGATTACTATAAGAATAAATACGGCAATATTTATCGTATGGACCGCATTCTGAAAGCCGAAGGCCTTACGCCCGACGAATTCAAAGTGGCCAAACAAGCCGATATGCTAATGACTTTCTATAATCTTGAGAAATCGGAAGTGGATAGTCTTATTGACAGATTGGGATATACCTTACCCGCTGATTACCTGCAACGCAACCTCGAATATTATTTTGGGCGCACTTCGCATGGTTCGACCCTGAGCCGGATTGTACATGCCCGACTGGCATCCATTGCCGGCGACAGGGAAATGAGCTGGAAACTTTATTCCGAAGCACTGGCCAGCGATTTTGTTGATATACAGGGCGGCACTACTGCCGAAGGAATACACGCAGGCGTAATGGCAGGCACGGTTCTGATTGCTTTATCAACTTTTGCAGGGATCTCATTCGGACAGGATGTTCTGGCACTATCCCCTTCCCTACCCGATGGCTGGGAATCACTGAGTTTTGGAATGAGTTATAAAGGAACACGTTTCGCACTTAAGATTACCAGGACACAACTTGCAGTTACAGCAGATACTGATGCTATAATCCTTGTTAACAACGCTACACTGAAACTTGCCAAAGCAACGGAAAGTGTTTTCACGTTCTAAAATGAAAAAACTATACTAAACAGGGCAACACAGCACATCCATTTGCCTGATTTCGATAGAATAATATTTAATTACCCATAAAAAAATAGAATCCATGTTAGGTGACGTATTACTAATTACCGAAAAACACCAGAAAGCTGGTGAAAAAATTATTGAACATGCACTGGCTAACCTGAAACCAAAGATGATCATCGGGATTTCGGGCGAATCCGGATCCGGGAAATCAGAACTTGCACATGTAATTGCCAAAGGAATGCGCAAGCATGGCATTTTTGCAAAGCCCTTGCATATCGACAACTATTACCGCATACTCCCCTTGTTGCGTACCGAATGGCGCAAGGAAAACGGAATTCAGGATGTGGTGGGATATGGCGAATACGACTGGGATACCATATACAGGAATGTTGCCGAGTTTAAGGCAGGCAAAGTATCCACCGGCCCATGCGTTGACCTGGTTACCGAGCAGGTCGATCAGCTTACAACCGACTATTCAACCGTGGATATGCTTATTATTGACGGATTGTATGCCATTAAAACCGAAGGAGTAGACCTGTCTGTTTTTATCGAACTCACCTACCACGAAACCAAGAAAGCGCAGGTTGTACGTGGCAAAGAACCTCAGAATGAATACCGTATGGCTGTGCTCGAACAGGAACACCAAATGGTTCAGGCACTCAGACCCAAAGCCGATATTTTTATTACGATGGAATATGAAGTTGCCCTGGCAGAATAGCTGAAGGAATTTCAAGACGACACTAAACAAAAACGGCTCCCAGAAGGAGCCGTTTTTATTTACATTTTAATTTCGTCCTGGTTTTTATTTAAAAACCTGTAGTCTGTCAGCTGGAATGAATTTACAGGAGCCAGATTGATCCATTTCTTATATTTAAAATACCATTTCCATTGTATGGAGCGGAATATTCCGCCTTGTTTTAAGAAAGCATAAACGAAAGGGTGAAGGTTAATCTTCAGGTACGGTTCGTTTTGGTCCTGCAAAAGATATTGCAGGTTATTTTCAATTTCGTCGGTAAGCAGAATACTTGGCTTTATTTCGCCGGTGCCTCCGCATGAAGGACATTTCTCAAGAATAGCAACATTGGTTTCGGGACGTACACGCTGACGGGTAAGCTGAACCAACCCGAATTTGCTTGGAGGCAAAATAGTGTGTTTTGCGTTATCCTTAGCCATTTCATCTTTCAGCCGCTGATACAACTTCCGGCGGTTTGAGCCTTCGTGCATATCAATAAAATCGACCACAATAATACCACCCATATCGCGAAGCCGGAGCTGGCGGGCTATTTCGTTGGCAGCTTCGAGGTTCACCGACAAGGCATTTTCCTCCTGGCTGCTGTCGCTGTTCACTTTATGACCGCTGTTTACATCAATTACATGCAATGCCTCGGTATGCTCAATAATAAGGTAAACACCACTTTTTATGGTAACTATCTTACCAAAGGAATTCTTTATCTGCTTGTCGATGCCGAAATTATCGAAGATGGGGATTTTGCCCTTATATACTTTAACAATATCCACTTTATCGGGAGATATGGTACGGATATAGTTTTTTACTTCTTCGGCAACCGTGGGGTCGTCAACATGAATATTATTGAACGATTCGTTCAGCATATCGCGAAGTATGGCCGAAGTGCGGTCAAGTTCGCTGACAATTTTCTGGGGAGCTTTTGCACCGTACATTTTCTGAGCTACTGATTCCCATTTCTGTACCAGTGAATTCAGGTCGGCATCAAGATCGGCAACGCGCTTTCCTTCGGCCACGGTACGTATAATTACGCCGTAATTTTTAGGCCGTATGCTCGAAATAAGTCTTTTCAGGCGGTTGCGCTCTTCAGCGCTCTTAATCTTTTGGGAAATAGAAAGCCTGTTGCTGAAAGGAACCAGCACAAGGTAGCGTCCTGCAAACGAAATCTCGGACGAGATGCGCGGGCCTTTGGTTGAAATAGGCTCTTTGGCAATCTGAACGAGTATTTGCTGGTTAGGCGTAAGGACCTGCGATATTTTCCCTGTTTTTTCGATGTCAGGCTCTACTTCAAAATCCTGCATCTGGCTTTGGGCATCTTTGCCTGCCAGGGTGTTACGGGTATACTTCTGAAATGAGTTGATCTGGGGACCCAGGTCGAGGTAATGCAAAAAAGCATCTTTTTCGTAGCCTACATCCACAAATGCAGCATTCAGGCCAGGCATAATTTTCTTTATACGGCCCAGGTATACATCTCCAACAGCAAAACTGTTATTGGTTTTTTCTTTGTTAAGCTCAACCAATACCTTTTCTTCCAGAAGTGCGATGTTAACTTCCGAAGATCCGGCATTTATTATTAATTCCTTGTTTACCACAGCTATATTAGCTTTTCAGATATTTACACCAATTCACATCGCTATGCGGTTGTATTTTGCATATTGATGTGAGTGTAAAAGTAAGTAAAAAAAATTTCACCACATGAAATAACACATATTTCATGTGATGAAATCATAGATTTTAATCGTGGTTATTTCTTCTTGTGACGATTCTTGCGTAAACGTTTTTTCCGTTTATGGGTCGACATTTTATGTCTTTTTCTCTTCTTCCCGCTTGGCATGGTTTATTTATTAACGATAGGAAATTCTAAATTTATTTAACTTTATTCTTCACTTCGCCAACAAATACTTTAGCTGGTTTGAATGAAGGGATATTGTGAGCCGGTATAATAATGGTGGTATTCTTTGAAATATTACGGCCGGTTTTTTCAGCCCTTTGTTTCACTACGAAACTACCAAAACCTCTGAGGTAAACATTTTCACCTTCTGCCATTGCTTTTTTAATAGCATCCATGAATGATTCTACGGTTTGCTGTACAGCAACTTTCTCAATGTTAGTCTTACTGGCTATTTCAGCAACGATTTCTGCTTTAGTCATTTTTCAAAATGTTTTAATGAATTGATTATAAATTTCTTAATGGGCTGCAAATATACAGAGTTTTTTTAACTCCAATGCGAAACGAAAGTTTTTTTTGCATTGTTTTACTTAAAATCACTGTTTTTTTTTGCCTTCTCTGAAATTTCTTTGAAAAACACTTGGATTTTAAAAAAATATAGTACTTTTGCAGTCCCTACCAAGAACGGTGTCGTAGCTCAGTTGGTAGAGCAACGGACTGAAAATCCGTGTGTCACTGGTTCAATTCCAGTCGACACCACCCAAAGGGACTTAAGGACCGGAAGTAATTCCGGTCCTTTTTTTTAGCCCTTCCCTGAAATAGCGCCTCACAAGTTTTTTATTATCAGCGCACCCATATATACACACAGAGATTACCTTTGCAAAAAATGTTTCTGATGCGTATCCTTTTAAAACTGCTTTTATTCGTTTCGGCTTGCCTGGCTTTTCAGTCGTGCAGCACAACCCTGCCTACCGAAAAACCTGCAGTATCCTATACCCCTTTTAAGTACGAGCCGGTGCCTTCAACCATCAGTCTGCCCGTCGAAATGAAAGTGACAGCGCTCGAAGCCCTGCTCAACCGGCAGGTAAACGGATTGATTTATGAGGATAACAGCCTCGACGACAATGGCGGCGACAATATCATGGTGAAAGCATGGAAAAAGGAAAATATCAGGCTGAGTTTCGAGAAAGGACAGTTTAATTACCGTATTCCCCTCAAATTATGGATTAAAGCAGGGTGGAAAATAGACCAATTTGGCATCTCCTTATCCGATTACCGCGAGATGAATGCTGAGATCGCCCTTAAATTTCACTCCTCGGTTACAGTGAACAAAGACTGGTCGGTGACTACCGTCACTGCCTCCGACGGTTACGAATGGCTCAGCAAGCCAACGTTAAAAATAGGCCCGGTTGAAATCCCTATCACCTTTATTGCCGATATGATCATAAAGTACAATACCCAAACCATTAATTCGGCAATCGACGATGGGCTGAAGCAAAGCCTCGATCTCAAAACCACTGCCAGAGATGCCTGGATAACATTGCAGAAACCCATGCTGTTATCGGCCGAGTATGGTTTATGGCTCAGGGTAAGCCCGAAAACAATTTCCGCCCTGCCCATTTCGGGTGGTAACGGTCTTATCAGGCACACTTCGTCAATTCAGGCTGTTACCGAATGCTTTACCGGCAAGCAACCACCCTCCAAAATCAATGCTGTGCTTCCCGACCTGCTTACCGTTAATAAGCTAAGTGATGATTTCCTGGCCAATGTTACATCTTATATCGGGTACGGATATCTCGATTCCATTACCCGGTCCATGCTGATGAATACGTCCTATACTTTTGGCAAAAAGACGATTACCATTACCGGCATATCCATTTATGGCAACGAAAATCAGATGATAATAGCCACCGATGTTACAGGAAGTATAAAAGGGAAGTTGTTCTTTTCAGGGGTTCCTATCTACCGTACAAGTGATTCCAGCATAATATTGAAAGACCTTAAGTTTGCGCTTCAAACGAAAAATGTATTGCTGAAATCGGCTTCGTGGCTGGCGAACAGCGGTATCGAAAAGATGATTTCCGGCAAAATGTCGTACCCTATTGGCGCCGAAATGCGCGAAACCTATACTATGATGGCCGAAAGCCTGAAAAAATACGAACTTGGACAGGGCTTTTTTATCATCGGCAACCTGGGCAGCATGGAGGTTTTTCAGCCTGTACTGGCCCCGGCAGGAATTATTGCCCCAATAAGCATTAAAGGAAAACTCGCTGTGCGATTAGAGTGATTTACGCTTTTATGGCTATTGAGACCTCAGGCAGCCAAAGCAAAAGGGCTCAGGCACAATAATCGGAAATAAATGCTCGTTCTTGTTCCAAATTCAGCGTCCGAAAGCATTTCAGCAACAATTTAATCATTATCTCAGACTGGAAAATCAGGATAAACATAGCATACAATCGCTTGATGCGGTAAGTTTCGAAAAGCTCTTCAGGAGTCATTTTTCGGGGCTATGTTTTTTTGCACAGAAATATGTTAAGGATTCGGTCACGGCAAAGGAAATCGTTCAGGATGCTTTTATCAACCTGTGGGAAAAACGCGAAACCATTGATATGGACCGGCCGGTGAAATCGTATCTTACTATGATAATCCATAACAAATGCAGCAACCACCTCAGGGATAACCGTAAATTCGATTCTTTTATTCTGAACCTTGAAAACCTGATTGATGTCCCTGAAAATGATGGCACCGACAGTATGGTGGCAGATGAGCTTAAAACAAAAATAGATGCTGCCATTGATGAACTTCCTGAGAAATGCAGGGAAATATTTATGCTGAACCGCTACGAAAATCAAAAATACCAGGAAATTGCCACAAAACTTCAGATTTCGGTGAAAACCGTCGAAACACAAATGTCGAAAGCATTGCAGCATATGAGGATAAGGCTTGCTGACTATATTACCGTATTTGCTGCTTTGGTTTTAAGCTTATTCAATAAATGAGAAGAACAAAAGGGTAAAAGAAAAAGGTTCTGTTTAAGGAAAATGTGGAAAATCATTTGTGCTTCGTGCAAAGTGCTCAGTGTTCAGTGAGTATAATGCAGACAAGCTACAGGATTGATAAATACAAATAAATGATGCTAAGCACATAGCACTATGCACAATGCACTATATAACAGAATCAATTCATGCTACAATATTCTAAAACAGAACCAAGAAAAATAAGAGGAGCAGTAAGTTTCGGACTTAACACGCTAAAAAATATCAGTACCACATCAGGGTAAGATGACATTGATGTGTATTACTTACAGAAAACACAAATGAGCGAGAACGCAACATATTATTCTGACCTTATCACAAGGTACTTCTGCGGAGAAATCACGGAAGAAGAGTTGCGCCTGCTTTCCGCTTGGCTGAAGTCGGACATTCAGCACCAGGAACTTTTCAGGCAATACCGGGAAACATGGCAGTTGGTTGAAGCGCAAAAAATTCATTCAACTATATCTATCGATCAGGAATGGCTTGATTTACAGGCAGTCATGCATGCTGAAACTCCAGCCAGCGAGGAGCCGGTGAAAATAATCACTATGGCCCGCAACAACAGCCCGTTATCGGTATTGCAGCATATATGGAAAGCTGCCGCTGTTGTTACAATTCTGATGGCTGCCTCATTCCTGCTGTATTTTTACTTTTCGCAACCTTCAGAAATTATTGTCACTGCCCAGGCTGAAACCCTCGAACAACTGCTTCCTGACGGATCGGTAGTTTCGCTGCATGCCGGTTCGCAACTCACCTATCCCGAAAAATTTTCCTCCGGAACACGAAACGTTGAATTGAAGGGTGAAGCATATTTTAAAGTTGCTCACGATAAAACGAAACCTTTTATTGTGGCTTCGGGAAATGCCCGCGTAGAGGTACTTGGCACACAGTTTAATGTAAATACCCTGACCTCAGCAGGAAATATGGAAGTGGTACTCACCAGCGGCAAAGTATCCGTTTATTACAAAGAAAATCCAAAAGAAAATGTTTTGCTGTTACCGGGTGAAAAGGC
>CAIJPI010000105.1 GCA_903822525.1 uncultured Bacteroidales bacterium
AATAAAGTTAATAAATTGTTAATTTTTTAAAAAGGTTGTAAATAGTTTTCTAAGAGTTTGAGAAATAGTATTTTAGAATAATTAAAAAGTGTTGCTAATATACGGCTAAAAATTGAACAATAGTTAAAATCTGTGTTAAATATTTGTTATAAATTCACAATAAGGACACTATTTTGTGTTGTAAAATCGGGTATTAATCTGAATATATGATTATTACCACAAGGATATTGATGACGTATAATCGTTAAATCAGGGTATTAAAAAGGGTAGCTACTTAATCCAGAGGAATATTTTTATGTTCAGCTGCTAGCTTAAAATTCCAAAAGCTATCATGTAAAAAAAGCCGAATAGAGGGAGAAATGTTTATAACTGATAAAGGAATTCGTAGAAATCTTTCAATGAATTGAAGGTAACAAAATTGGAAGGAAGCGAACCTGATGTTCCATGAAGGAAATTTCCACCGACCAGTATTTGTTTGTCGCTGAAAAGACGTGTGAATTCAAGGAGTATTGCCTCTGTTTCCTCCTGAGTATGTCTTGTTGCAAACGATGTGAGCAGGAAATCCACCTGGTGTATATCAAATACATTTTTCAGATTCATCAAAGGGACATTCTGACCCAGATAAATTACTTTATGGCCTCTTTTCCTGATCAGGAAATGCATATATAAAAGTGCGATCTCATGGTATTCATTTTCAGGGAGAAAGAGAAGGAATGTTTTAGGGTCGGAACAGATTTCCTGCTGACCATCAATTGCCAGTATGAGTTTTTGCCTGATAAGGTGTGTGATAAAATGTTCTTTGGCCGGGCTAACTGCACCTATCTGCCAGAGTATACCGGTTTTTTCCAGGAAACGGTAAAGCAAGTTTTCGAAAGTGTAATCAAAACCCTGCTTGATTATGGATGACGAGATGATTTTGTCGAATCTTTGTTCATCCATTTCAATCATCGACATAACAAGATTGTCAACCTGATGGTCATTATCAAGATCCTGATGCGTCAAATCAACAACGCATTTGTTAATCTCAGTTGACGACATGCTCTGGATATTCGATATTTTATAGCCATATTTGTTAAGTATAGCCACATTCATCAGGTGACGCAGGTCCTCATCCGAATAATAGCGGATATTAGTCTGGGTACGCGAAGGTTCAACAATTCCGTATCTCTTCTCCCAAATCCGGATTGTATGAGCTTTGATGCCGGTAATTTTTTCCAGATCTTTTATTGAATATCGAATCATTCCTTCCTTTATTTTCTTTAACTTTAATTCAACAGATAAGATATGTTTTTGTTTAATCTTTTCAGAATTTGTTCCTTTTCCAAAAAGTGTCCAATCCGGATTCGCTTTACCGTAACTAAAAACATTTAACTTTTCTGCTGCTTGTCTAATTGATAACAATCTTGATCTTGTCTTCCTTCAGTCTGTCGCTGTATGCTTTGACCTGCAGGCTGCCTTTAGCGCCCTTATTTGCCTTTATTATTACAAGTGCAAGCCCGCTGAACGCTTCGCGCTCCAGGCTCTTAAAAGGCACAAAACTGCATGCATCACCGTTATCGGTAGCAACGATTTCGCCTGGACCCTCGATTTCGAATTTTATCAGCGGTTTCGAACGCGGAACAGTTAATCCGTCTTTATCCTGCACTTTTACAGTTATAAAAACAAGATCGTCGCCTGTGGAAGAAATGAAATTCCGGTCTGCTGAAAGACCAAGCTTTTTTGCTTCACCGGTAGTTTTCATAACCTCAGTGGCCCAGGGTGTTCTGTTTTTGTAAGCAATAACTTTCAACTCACCGGGCTGGTATGCAACACTGTCCCAAATCAGACGGAAATCCTGGCCAGCTGTTTTTGATCTTCGGCCAAGGCTCTTTCCATTCAGAAATAATTCTGCTTCATCTCCCGAGGTATAAACATGAACCGGGGTTATCCTTCCTATCCGCTCATTCCAGTTCCAGTGTGGTAAAATATGGGCCATCGCGAAATCAGGTCGCCATAAGGACTGGTACAAATAATACCGATCCTTCGGGAAACCGGCAAGGTCAATAATCCCGAAATAGCTGCTGCGTGATGGAGGAGTGGATTTGCGGAGTTCACCTAGTTTTTTTTCTAATTCATCCTTACCTGACGGGTCGTTCCTGAGTTTGAGCAGGTTTGTTTCATCTGAATTGTAGGGAGTAGGCTCTCCGATATAATCGAATCCTGTCCAGACATACTCTCCTAATAGATGTGGAAATTTCGAATTGGTTCTGAACTGTTCATCAGGATAGCATCCCCAGTCAGGGTGTGCATAATCGTATGATGATATCTGATAGTCCTGGTATTCTTTGTCAAAGTAGTATACCCCACGGGAGGTAACACAGGAGGATGTCTCGCTGCCAATAGTTGGTTTATCCGCATAACGGGGATCTGCATCCCATTTAGCCTGATGACCAAAGTAATAGTTAACACCCATAATATCCATAGCTGCAGCCGAACCAACTTCGCGGCTGCCGTCAGAATTGTTGTAGCCGTTTGAAACAGGGCGGGTTGGATCTTCGGAGTGAACAATTCCGGCAAGATGTGCTGTCATTTCAATATTTTCCTGATCAGCCACTTCGTTGCCGATTGACCAGATGAAAACTGAAGGATGATTCCGGTCGCGGTCGATAAGGGCTCTCAGGTCTTTTTCGTGCCATTCATCATATAGCTTATTGTAATCCAGTGATCTTTTCCCTGTTTTCCAGCAGTCGAATGCTTCATCCCATACCAGGAAACCCATCTGGTCAGCCAGTTCGAGCAATTCAGGTGCTGGTGGATTATGCGAAGTCCGCAGGGAATTGCATCCCATCTCTTTCAGTATGGTAAGCTGCCTGTGCAAAGCACTTGTATTGATAGCGGTACCCAATGCTCCCAGGTCGTGATGGTTGCATGTTCCTTGTATCGGAACCCTGCGTCCGTTCAGCAGAAATCCGTTTCGGGCAGTAAATTCAGTTGTCCGTATTCCAAAAGGCGTATTGTATATATCCACGGTTTTCCCGTCAATAAGTATAGTGGTTTGGGCAAGGTAACGGTTGGGAGCATCAATGTCCCATCGTTTCGGATTCGGAATGCTAGCCTGAGCAACAGTTTTACCGGATGTTCCAGGTGCAAGTCTCAGGCTGGTTTCACTGAATGAGGCTACTTCTTTTCCGCTTATGTTGTCATTGCCAAGTTCAAATATTACGGTTCTGATAGTTGCTTCAACATTTTTTGTATCCTGATTATCAATGTTCACCACAATATCAGCTGATGCAGATTTATCGGATATGTCAGGCGTAGTAATGTATGTGCCCCAATGTGCTACATGAACAAGGTCAGTTTTTACCATCCACACATGGCGGTAGATTCCTGCGCCCGAATACCAGCGCGATTCCCATTTCTCGGTATCAAGGCGAACGGCCAGCACATTCTGTTCGCCAAATTTCAAATAGGGCGTTAAATCCATTCTGAAGGAGCTGTATCCGTAGGGCCAGGTTCCTACATATTTTCCGTTCAGCCAGATTTGTGCATAAGCCATAGCCCCGTCGAAATCAATAAAAATCCGTTTGCCGGCATCTGAAGCAGGAATTGAAAAATGTTTGCGATACCAGCCTATGCCCTGATAGGGCAGTTTCCCGGTTTCGCCGGCGAGTTCGATACGGAAAGGACCTTCAATAGCCCAATCGTGAGGCAGATCCAGATTTCTCCAGTTTTCATCATTTACAACAGGGTTTTCCATTCCGGGAGGTTCACTTAATGTTGTCCCATCAGACTGCAGTCCGAAGCGCGAAAACAGCCAGCCATCGTCGAAGGATTGTACGTTCGAAGCGCCCATGCGTTGGATAGGAATGCTGCTGCCGATCACTTTTCCCTGTGCAAACAGGGATAGGGGAGAGGCCTGGTTTAGAAAACACAAAGCAAGTAAAGCAAACAGAGCATGATTTATTTTGTGTCCTGATTTCATAATTCAAAGTTTCGAAAGACTGATTTTGCTTTTTGAAGGGGTCATTTTTAGTCCGCAAGGTATACTGGTCGGGTATTCTAAAGCCAAAGATATTTATCCTTTTGGATATTCCTTCTTTTATTTTCGATTTTTTCATCATTGGATTTATTAAATAAGTATATTTGTACTGCATTACCTAATTAACCATAATAACAAAAATAGTTTTATGAAAAAGACAATTACATTCCTAACCAGTAGTATTATAGCCATTTTATTGGTTATTACATCTTGTAGTTCAGGAGGAAATGAAGGAAGCAACTCAAGTGCTGCCACTGAAAGCTTAAATGCACCAGCAGCAGGACAATCAGGCGTGCAGGATGATGCATCGCAAAAAGACATTGTAAAAGTAGCTGTTGGATCAGCTGACCACACAACACTGGTAGCTGCACTCAAGGCTGCCGAATATGTTGATGTGCTTTCAAATGCAGGTCCTTTCACTGTTTTTGCTCCAACCAATGCTGCATTTGACAAATTACCAAAAGGTACTGTTGAAAGTTTGGTGAAACCGGAAAGTAAAGCTGCTTTGCGTAATATACTTGAATATCATGTATATGTCGGAAAGCTTGATCAGGCTTTTTTTAAGGACGGGAAAATGCTCGGAATGGTGAATGGCAGCAAGGTAACCATGGCTGTTAAAGACGGTAAAGTAACTGTGAATGGTGCAAACATTATTGCTTCAGTACCCTGTAGTAATGGAATTATTCATGTGACAGATGCTGTTTTGCTTCCACCTGAAAAGAAATAAGTAAACTGAAAATTGTTTGGCATAAAGAAATCCCGGATAAAGTCCAACTTTGTCCGGGATTTTTCATGCTATAAACGAAAGCTGCTTTTAATTCATGTTATAAATTTTTCCGCTTAAAAATCCGCAGGGCGATTGAAATTGGGAGTATTATCCATATCAGCATTACTGTCATGGAAAGCACTATTCCAAGTGAAGACCCGAAGAACTGATTGAATACGGCCCCTGTATAACCCATTAATGCCGAAATATCCATTTTGAGCAGCACCATGATACGGGCCAGGTCGACCGGGTTCAGGCAACTCAGGAAAATGGTGAGTTTCTCGAGCGGATAATCAGAGAAAGCAAACATTACCATTAACAATATACCATCAAAGATCAGTGTGAAATAAAACCAAAGCATCATGGCAATACCAATCCCTCGTGTTTTGTCGCGCGTAATTACTGATGCCAGGAATGCCAGAGAGACAAATACCATAGTGAGCAAACTTCCCGACAATATGAAGTACCAGCCTGTTGCTGTTCCGTCGAAAATAATTACAGGTAACCCAATACCAATCCAGAATGCAGTGAGTAACGAAAGTCCAACGCCGGCATATACTCCAAGCAATATGTTACTGCGTTTCAATGGCTGGGCTACAAGCAATTCGATAAACTCGTAGGAATTGAAAAAATAAATGGTTGTAAACAAAATGCTTACCAGCGGCACTACGATCAGCAGCACGGTTAGCAGGCTGCTAAGCCCTTTCGAAACATCCTCGTTCATCATAAACAGGCCGAATGAACTCAGCGACAGCAACACAACATAAGCCAGGAGTATTCGGTTCCTGAAAATGTCGTGCAAAACATATTTGATTATTTTGTTCATAGTTATTTACTCAACAAATGGAACAACGCTTTCCCCAGTCTTTCTTCGCCGGTTTCAGATTTGATATCCTGAATGCGCTTAAAAAACTTTGCTTCTCCTTCGACTATATAAGCAATACTGTCAGCTATTTCTTCAACTTCACTCATAATATGTGAGGTTATAAGTATGAGTTTACCTGCTTTTCTTTCTTTCTGTATCTTCTGCTTGAGGATTTCGGAAGCCAGGGGATCGAGCCCGGCAGTAGGTTCGTCGAGGATTATTACATCAGGATTAAACATAAATGCCAGTGCTGCGCTCACTTTCTGACGTGTTCCACCGGAGAGGGCTCTCATGGGTTTAGCAAACATTTCTTCGAGATTAAAGGTAGCGAGAAGTTCCTCATCGAAATGCTCTGTAATACGGTTTTTCCCCAGGTCTTTCATCATACCGAAAAGGTAACCCATACGCATATTGTCGGGGTAACGCCCGATCTGGGGCATATAGCCAATCCTGCGTTTGTAGTTTACATCGCCTGCTATGTCGTTTTTGTCGAACAGGATCCGTCCCCCGTCAGGGATTACCATTCCTAACAGGCACTTTATCAGGGTGGTTTTCCCTGATGCATTTGGTCCGACAAGAGCAACAACCTGCTCAGGGTCGAAATTAAGGCTTATCCCTCTCAGGGCCTGTATTTTGCCGTAATGTTTTTGTAAACCTTCAAGTTCTATCATCGTTGTATCATGTGCATTGAGGGTTCATTATCATATAAATTAACATAGGACATCGACGGCAAGGCCCGTTCGGCCTTATCGAGCAGTTCAGCCATAAAACTGCGTAACAGGAAAACTGCCGATGGCAGCTTTTCAATAATCTGCGAATACAGGCTGACGGGTCGGTAGGGGAGATCCCCTTTCTGATCGCGGTTCAGGTCATAGCCTGCATACTTGTCCCAATAATTCCCTTTCAGGAAATTCAGATTTTCGGTGCCGTTTGTAGTGAAATCGAATGTATTACCCATAAAATTATTGAGGAGGAAGGTATCCTTTTCGCAATCGGCCAGCATTCGCACAGCAAGTCCGTTGTTCAGAAAGTTGTTGCGTACACATTTTACATCGCTGGTACCTTCCATATATATTCCGGAAGTATTCCTCGAGAATGTATTATTCGAAATAGTGCTTCTGCTGATATCTTTGAGCAGCAGCCCGAAGGATGAACTTCCCCAGTTCTGATCGAAAGTATTGTTGGTCATGCTTATATACTTTGTGTACATTACGGCCACTCCGCTGCCATTATTCCGAAACGTGTTAAAAGTATAGGTGTCGTTGTTGGAGAACATAAAATGTAAACCATAGCGGTGGTTTTGTTCGCTCAGGTTGCGGCTGATAGTACAATGCGTAGCAAATTCGAAGTAAATTCCATCTCGCTGACCGCTGATTTTATTGTTCAGTATTGAAATATAATGTGAATACCAGAGGTGAATCCCGTTTCCGGATTGGATCACTGAATTAATGCCGTGAATGGTATTGCCACTAATTGTTCCGCCTTTAACCTTGGCCAGGTAAATGCCGAAACAGGTGTTTTCGAGCCTGTTGTCGATAATGCTTACACTGTCCCCTTTTTCGACTCTAATGCCGGCCTTATCTTTAATATTTGAAATGCCGCTGTTTCGGATTATAAACCCCTTGATTGTTACGTTCGGTGCCCTGACAATAAGTATATTGCTTTTTTTCTGTCCGTCGAGCACAGGATAACCAGTACCGATCAGGCTTACCGATTTCTCAATCAGAAGGTCCTGCACAAAATACGTTGAGGCGGTGACTCTGATAATGTCACCGTTTTGAGCCATAGCCAGTGCTTTCTGAATGGTATTGATTTTCGTCCCTTGTTTAACTATGATTTCGTGTGCTTCAATCTGGCTGAAGCTGCAAAATAAAAGCATAACCAATGCGAAGCATGCCCGGATAAAAGGTGCCTCCGCAAAGTTGGGCTTAGTGACGGCAGTATTGTGTTTTAGCTGCCGGCAGAACTTAAATTCTGAAATCATTATTTTTTGCTGATAAGTTTACTCCATTCCAGCAGTTCTCCTCCAAATTGTTTCTGAGCAGTCGCAGCCGATTCCTGAGTCTTGAATGCAGCAAGGTTTCCGCCCATTGGGCTCTGAATACTGTCGCTGTGCAGGAATGATGATTCTGCAGCGTTAATGAGTGTTCCAGGGTTTGAATAGTCAGTAACAAAATATTGCTCATTCTCATTCAATCCTTTAGCTTTCAGGTATCTGAACAAGCATTCGCCTGAATCGAAAGTGAGGACTCTTCCTTTCGATGTCAGCATTCCAGCTCCGAACTGAGTGTCAATAATGGTCATGCGGCATTGTTCACAATTGTCTTTCCCATAACTGATTGCACGCATTTCTCTTTTGCATGAAAAGGAAAGAACAATAAAAATGAAGGTAATGGGAAGTAGAAATTTTGTATTGATTTTTATCATGAGTTTCTATCTGTGTTATAAAACATCTGTTTCAAATGAAAAGTTCATCAGTGAGCAATGGTCAGTATTTCAGACTGTTCTATTTGTTTTTTCTATAAAACTGTTCATAAACTGCAATTGTTAAGATTCCTCCAGCTGCAATTATTACAAAGTAGCCGCCAATATCGGGGAATGAACCTGCCAGAAAATTCAGCAGTTGCTTATATCCCAGCATGGGCGGCTGGTAGCTCATACCCGGCACTTTGATGGCTGCATGAGGATTCAGGTTATGTCCATAATCGTACAGCCATTGGTAGAAGTCAACAAAGGCAATACCTCCGGCAGCAACAAGCGCTGAAACCCATGCCCAGAGAAGAGCCCGTTTACGGAGTAATGCTGACAACAGGCCGAAGGTAATCAGGAATCCAAGTGCCCATGGCATAATTTTAAATTCAGGAAATTCATCTTCATGTATCAGTTTCATGCCGATATAGTGGTTCAATCCATTGATTTTATCCACATCGCCGGTGATTTTATACAACCAGATTTTCATCTCAAGGCCTTCAGGATACTGTGGTGCCTCCAGAATTATTTTCCAGAAAGGGAAGAAAAAAGCGCCGATCATAAGTATAGTGCAGAGGAATACTATATTTCTTGAACTGGTTTTCATTGTTTTAAAGTTTATTGATGGCCTTTTATAATGTGTGCAGGGGAGGCTGAATGTGGTTCGTTTTCCTGAAACCCTGTATCAACCACCCCTGCATCAATGTTTGTTTTTAATAATATTAATGTTGCATGCTGTTATTCAGCAGCTGTTGCGCCTCCTGAAAATGTTAAAGGAATAGCAGAATTTGCTGGTGAAACCCTGGCATAGCCTTGCATTTCCTGGTGAAGAGCCGAACAGAAGTCGGTACAGTAGAATGGGAACATGCCAACGCGGTTGGGTATCCATTTAAGCGTTTGAGTCTCTCCCGGCATGATGAGCAATTCCGCATTGTTTGCTCCTTTTACAGCAAATCCGTGAGGTACATCCCAGTCCTGTTCAAGGTTGGTAACATGAAAATAGACTTCATCTCCCATTTTAATGCCTTCGATATTGTCAGGATTAAGATGCGAACGGATAGCTATCATGTATACATCAACTCTGTTTCCTTTACGAACAACTTTTGCTTCGGCTTCTGATTTCGCAGCGAAAGGATTGACATTCTCTTCGATTTTGAAGAATTTCCTGGAGTTTTTTACGATTTTATCAGCTGCAATAGCCTGGGCATAATGTGGCTCGCCAATAGTCGGGAAATCGAGCAGCAGGGTCATTTTTTCACCGCTGATATCGAAAAGCTGTGCCGACTGGGTTAATTCAGGACCTGTAGGCAGGTAACGATCCTTTGTGATCTTGTTCAGCGCTACAACGTATTTGCCGCTTGGTTTCCTTGAATCTCCTCCAGGAACACATAAATGGCCGATTGAATAATAGGTGGGTGCGCGATCCACAACTACCCGTTTTTCGAGATCCCATTTCACAATTTCGGAAGACACAAAGAAAGAAGTATAGGCAAAACCTTTATCGTCGAATTCGGTATGCAATGGTCCGAGACCGGTTTGTGGTACTTCGCCGGCAAGAACCTCGTCATATTTCAGAACCGGAATGCCCGAAACTTTACCTTCGAACGCTTTGCTGTCAATAGCTTTCAGCATTTTATCGAAAGCAAACACAGGAATTGTAGCTGCAAGTTTGCCGCTGGCTACCATATATTTCCCGTCAGGACTTACATCACATCCATGAGGTGATTTCGGGCATGGGATATAGTATACCAGACCTGGCATATCTTCAGCCATAATAATAGTAACTTCTTTTTCCTCAGTTGAAGTTGCTGAATGCGATTTTTCGTCATACATATTATGCATGTAGCGGGCCGGAATTTTCTTGCCTTTGCCCTGGGCTACCAGTTCCTCAGCTTTTTTCCAGTTAACAGCCATTACAAAGTCTTTGTCATTCTGGCTGGCATTTACTTCGAGAAGGTTATGAGCCTGTTCGGTATTATAACAGGTAAAAAACATCCAGTCGTGTGAAACTCCTTTACCGGCATGAGCCAGATCGTAGTTGAAACCGGGAACAACAATTTGAAAAGCAACACTCATTTTTCCGCTTTCAGGATCAACTTTTATAAAAGTAGCCGCGCCTTTAAAGTTTTCTTTAAATGTTGAAACCGGAACATCATCTTTTCCATCCAGCGGTACTGAGAACCGTGAATTACCTACAACATATTCAGTGTTTTCGGTACAGAACGGTGATGCATGGTTACCACCGGCATTTGGAATTTCAATAATATCGACAGTACGGAAGGAGGTAAGGTCAATACGGGCAATACGTGGAGTGTTGTTGCCATTGATAAAGATCCAACGGCCATCATCCTCTCCGTTAGTTTTGCTAAGTTCCGGGTGATGGGCATCGTCCCAGGGAACAAAACCATGAGAAGTGTTAAACATTGGTTTGCTTTCTTCGGTATATCCCCATCCGGTTGTAGGATCCTGCGAAAATACAGGGATATTTTTCAACAGACGTCCCGAAGGAAGCCCGTAAACACCAAGCTGTCCGCTAAAACCGCCTGATGTGAAGAGATAAAACTCATCGAACTTTCCAGGAGCAACATACACTTTCTGAGCGGCGTCTCCGGCCATCAGGCTGCCAACTTTCTTAGGCTTGCACGATGTAAATGTTCCTGCTACGATTGCAAACAGGACCATGCTAACTAAAATTAGTCTGATTTTTTTCATAAAAAAGATTTGATGGTTAATTGATTACTGATTGTTCGGGGTTATTTGCTGTCGTTCTGACGCAGGTATTCAAGAATATTCCTTGCATCAGTTTCATTTATATTTTGATTGGCCATTGGTGTCAGAATTTCTTCGAATAATTTTTTAGCTACCGGATCAGTCTTTATCATTTCTTCAGGATTGGTAATCATATTCATGATCCATTCCGGTGTCCGACGGCTGGTTATCTTGAGCAGGCCTGGTCCAACGAATTTATCGGCAGTAAGTTTATGGCAGGTAGTGCATTTTGTTGCAAACACAGCTTTGCCTAAATCAGCTTTTGCAGGATCAATGGCTGCCAGTGCAACATCAGTAAACTTGCCGACACCTTTGCTGTCGCTTGCGGCTTTTGTATCAATCACGATGTTGGCAGCAGGAGCAGTTTCGGTTGAAGGGGCTGATGTTTTTGACCCGCATGCGTGTAGGAAGATAATAGCAGAGGTAACAGCAAGACTTTTTGCTGCCATCATAAGATTAAAGCTTTTCAAGTGATTTTTCATAAAATTGTTTGTTGGTTTTTTATTCCGATTTGATATTTATGTTTTTGATGCAGCAAATATAAATATAAAATGCGTAAT
>CAIJPI010000106.1 GCA_903822525.1 uncultured Bacteroidales bacterium
ATTAGTGAAAACCAGGCTTTTTATCCAACTCTTGTAAAAACTCCCGGAATTAAACATATTCAGGTGTTTGCCACCAAAGCCGGAATTATTAAAACACAGGAACAAATACAGGGTGTTGTTTTTAAGGGTGTGGGAACTGATTTTGACTGGTCCTTTTTCAATGATAAACTTATTTCAGGAAAACCTTTTTCGACTCAGGATACTGCTTCAGGTAATTCTGTAATAATTTCGAAAAACCTTGCTGATTTGTTGAAGATCAGGGTAGGGGATCCGCTTAGGATGTATTTTATAATCGAGAACACAGCCCGGGCAAGAAGATTCAATGTTTCGGGTATATATAGTACCGGGCTTGCTGAATTTGATATGAAATTTATTTTTGGCGATATTCGCCAGATTCAGAAACTTAATGGCTGGGGCGCTGATTCGGTTTCAGGATTTGATGTGTATATCAATAACTTTGAAGAACTGGCAGGTATGGGAAAACTTGTTTACAAGGAAGTGGGATACGACATGAATGCAAGGACCATTCGCGATTTATACCCACAGATGTTCGACTGGCTCGATTTGCAGGATATGAATGTTATCATTATTCTGATCCTTATGGTGCTGGTATCAGGAATGGCTATGATTTCGACCCTGCTCATACTTATCCTTGAAAGAACGAATATGATAGGTGTATTAAAAGCCCTTGGAGCCCGGAATGTGAGTATCAGGCGTATCTTTTTGTATAATGCAGCTTACATTGTTGGCAAAGGGATGTTGTATGGGAATATTGCAGGAATTGGCATTTGCCTGCTGCAAAAATATTTCAGTATAATCAGTCTGCCTCAGGAGTCCTACTTTATGTCTGTGGTTCCGATAAACCTCGATATTTTTTACCTGCTAATACTGAATGCAGGTACTTTGGCATGCTGCACATTGATGCTGGTTCTGCCTTCGTTTATTATAGCGCGCATTTCACCTGTAAAAGCCATCAGGTTCGATTGATAACGGAATAAAAGGCTATTAGGCTGTATCCCTGCTCTTTGGGCCTGAATGATTACAGATATCTCAGTTGAAAGTGGGTTTAGTGTGTTTTCTTTCCACCATGTAATCCACATTCCTTATTGTCGGGCATTTCCCACCACCATCGGCCTGCACGCAGGTCTTCTCCTTTTTCGATAGCCCGGGTACAGGGTTGGCACCCTATGCTTGGGAAACCCTGGTCGTGAAGTTTATTGTATGGAATATTGTTGGTTTTAATATAATCCCAAACCTGAACTTCGCTCCATTCGAGCAGTGGATTGATTTTTATAAGTTTGTTTACAGCATCCCATTCAACAATTCTGAGATCAGTACGGGTAACCGATTGTTCACGCCGAAGCCCTGTGACCCATGCTTCATTGCCCTTTAAAGCTCTTTGCAACGGAAAAATTTTACGCACCTGGCAGCAGAATTTCCTGTTTTCGATACTTTCGTAAAACAGGTTGATGCCTTTAGTATTCACCATATCTTCAACCTGAACAGTATCAGGGCAATAAGATTTTATATTTAAGCCATAACGGTTAACTGTGCGGTGAAGCAAATCGTAGGTTTCGGGGAAAACACGTCCGGTATCGAGGGTAAAAATACTGAGGTTTTTATCGAGGCCCGAAAGCATATAGGTTATTACCTGGTCTTCGGCACCCAGACTGCTTGCAAAAGTGACTTTGTTTCCAAATAATTCAATAGCTTTCTCAAGTATTTCCAATGCGGTAAGCCCGTTCCACCTTTCGTTGAGCTGATCTATGTTATGTGATTCGTTCATAGCTTTTTTTGGTATTCCATTAATATTACATTTTTATTGTAAAGTGCAATTGAGTTGCCGTTATTCTCCAACAATCCGAATGCACCACCTGTTTAAGCGGCGGGATTGAAAAATCAGCTATTAAAAGGGGCTGTGGTTTCAAGCATATCCTGAAGTTTAAAAGAATAATCTGCAATCACTCCTTTTTCGGTCTTAATTACTTTACAGCACTCATTAGTAGCATCGTGTTCGAAAAAAAGTATGTAATTTCTTTCAGCCGCATCCTGCAGGAAAGCTTCTTTTTCGGTCAGCGAAATCAAAGGCTCAATATCCACTGAAGGGATAAACGGGATAGGGATATTGGATTGTGTGGGAATAAAATCACCCATATACACAACAGTATGATCCCCGGTTTCGATAAACGGTATAATCTGCCCCCTTGTATGCCCGTTAAAAATCTTCAGTGTAATTCCGTCAAAAGGTTGCTGTCCTTCTTCAAGCAGGTTGAGCCGTCCGCTATCCATAAGTGGGACCAAATTATCCTTGAAAAAAGCAGCGCCTTCCCTTTTGTTGGGAAACATGGCCCAATCCCACTGCAACTTTGAAACCCAGTATCCGGCATTTTCGAAAACACATATTGCATTCCCGTTTTCATCATTCCTGGTTGCCGCACCAACATGATCGTCGTGCAGATGTGTAAACAATACATCGGTTATATCACTTGCAGCATATCCTGCCTGCTTAAGCGAATTTAAAATGCTGATACCGGGTTCACGGAAACGGACTGCATAATACTTTTCATTCCTTTTATCGCCTAGCCCTGTATCGATAAGTATTTTCCTGTCGTTTTGGATTATCAGCAGGCAACGCGTTGTAATACTAATAGCATTGTTCTCATCAGCCTGGTGTGTTTTCGACCAGATTGATTTTGGTACGACACCAAAGGCCACACCTCCGTCCATCTTCCAGTTGTCAGCAATCAGAGGTATAAATTTCATTAGTATGAGTTCCAGAATTTGAATTGCAAAGGTAATGTTTTTGAATTGGATGAGATGAAACCTTCCAGTTATAAGGTGAGTCGGAGTTTATAAATGTGAATAAAATCCAGAAAAGAGAAATAAATATTAACATTGTTCCGGATTATCTGTTAACTTTGTCTAATCGTAGTACTTGTAATATACTAATTTTCACTATACCGGAACTTATTTTATTAATCATTATCAAAAGTACAAAAACCACTTTGTATGAAAAAAAGCTACATTTTTCTTATTGCTATGCTATTTGCCATAGCGTTACCATCGAAAGCGCAGGATAAGCCTGTTAGCCCTTCCCTGATCGGTGTTGGACAATACCATGGCCTTTCGACGCCATTGCAGGATATTCCTGCTCTAACAGCTGAAGAATATGAGAAAATGGAAATCGATGCTGCAAAGCCGCGGAATGAAGAAATCCGCGAACGTTCGTATCCATTCGAAGCAACAGCTTTACCCAAGGGTGATGACCAGGCATGGCAACGCTCCATGGGCAATGCTCAGCCTCCAAAAGCTCCCCTGGTTTCGTTCGACGGGCAATCATCGCCTTATTTTCCTCCCGATTGTAATGGAGCGGCAGGGCCCAACCATTATATGCAAACAATCAATTCCGTTTATGCTATTTATTCGAAGACCGGGGCGCTTGTTGCAGGACCTTCAAATTTGAATCTTCTATTTGGAAGTGTTACCGGTGCAACCTGCAATGATGGTGATCCGGTTGTGCTATACGATGAGCAGGCCGACAGGTGGTTAGTGGTGGAATTCTCAATTTGTGGGTCAAACGATTACATGCTTTTTGCAGTTTCGCAAACCAACGACCCTACGGGTGCCTGGCACCGCTATTCATTTGATGTGGACGACATGCCTGATTATGAAAAGATTGGTATATGGGGCGACGGATATTATATGGGAACTAACAATTCAGCAGCAAACAAGAAGGATATTTATGTATTCGAGCGAACAAAGATGCTCAGCGGACTTACTGCCCAGATGGTGGCTTTCGATAACCCTTGGAGGCCAACGACTATTGACGGGTTTATGTGTGTTCCTCCTGTTGATAATGATGGAGCTTTTGCACCTTCCGGTAGTCCCGGGCTTTTTGTAACCATCAACGATGATGCTATTGCCGGTGGCAGTGATCAACTCTGGCTTTACGAACTGGCAGCAAACTGGACAACCCCGCTATCCTCAACATTTAACCGGGTTCAACAACTGGCAGTTCCGGCATTCGACAGTAATTTCGGTGCAAACTGGGATAATATCAAACAACCGGGTACAACACGTGAACTGGATGCCATTCCCCAGGTTGTGATGAATGCACCTCAATACCGCAATTTCGGATCTTACCAGACTTTAGTATGCTGCCATACAGTTGATGTTGACAATACCGATCATGCCGGGATCAGGTGGTATGAACTGCGTAAAAATGCCGGCACATGGTCCTTACGACAGTTCGGCACTTATGCTCCGGATGCACATTCGCGCTGGATGGGAAGCATTCGTTTAAACGGGCAAAATGAGATCGGATTAGGTTATTCTATATCGAGTACAACTCTGTATCCTGGTATCCGCTATACAGGACAGACCTCGGCTACATATGCTGCCGGAACAGGCATTCTTGACCTTTCGGAACAAACAGCGGTTACAGGAGCCTATTCACAGACATCTTACAACCGTTGGGGCGATTATACAGGAATGAGCGTTGATCCTTCCGATGATAAGACTTTCTGGTTTACTAACGAATACATTGGAGCTGCACAGGCACGTAAGACACGCATCCTCTCTTTCCAGGTAGGTTCATCGGCCGCAGGTATTGATCTTGTTGCGTTGAGCCCTGCTGCAAATCCTGTTTCGGTACCTGATGGACAGAGCACTACAGCATCATGTTCAGTCAAAAACCAGGGTACCCTGGCTTCAGGAGCTTCCAATCTGAAATACTATCTTTCGACAGATAATACCTATTCTGCTGGCGATATTCTGTTGGCAACTGATGCTGTGGCAGCTCTTAATGCCGGTGCTTCTTCTCCATTCAGCAAAGCGGTTACCATACCTGCCGGAACAACGCCGGGCACATATTACCTTTTATTTTTTGCTGATGCAGATGCCCAGGTTACAGAAACCAACGAAACAAACAATGTGAGCAGTGTTCAGTTTATTGTAACCTCTTCTTCCGGTTCGCCTGACCTGGTAGTTCAGAATCCTGCGGCTACTCTGCTAATTGTTAGTGCTGGTTCAACAACAAGCGCTTCGTGTTCGGTATTGAACCA
This sequence comes from uncultured Bacteroidales bacterium, assembly GCA_903822525.1. GTDB lineage: Bacteria > Bacteroidota > Bacteroidia > Bacteroidales > UBA4417 > UBA4417. The sequence goes on from CAIJPI010000106.1 coordinate 5,064, forward strand.
GGGAACGGCCGCCGCCGCTGCATCTTCACTTAAATACTACCTGTCAGCGGATAATTCATATTCTGTTGGCGACACCTACCTGGCTACTTCAGCGGTTGTTTCCTTAGCTGTAAATTCAACAGCTGTTGTCAGCAATGTTATTACAGTACCTGCTAACACGGCTTCAGGTGCCTGGTATATCCTGTTTGTTGCCGATGCTGATGCACAGGTAGCTGAAAGCAACGAGGCTAACAATGTAAGTTCAGTTTCGGTTACTGTCCCTGCAACAACGGTGGGATGCAACAGTACGACACGTTACCCGAGCACCACACTATCACCTACCACAGCCTGGAAGACCCAGAATTCTATTTATGCAGGCGAGTACGCTGTGTTTAATGTTGTTTTGGGCCGTATTTATAATTTTTCCTATTGCTCGGCTGATGGTGCTACAGCATCGTATAATTCAGAACTCACGCTACGCAATAATACTACCGGCTTGTTTATTGCTTATTCTGACGATGCCTGCGGTGATGATGCAAAAATAATCTGGACTGCAACCTTTACCGGTACGGTTAAACTTGTTACCACGGTTTCAGGATGCGGCACCAATACCACCAATACCAAATTACGTTACAGGTACACCCTGGCTAAGGAGGCGGAAGGAATTGAAACTTCAGCACCTGAATACCAGGTATACCCTAATCCTACCAACGGCCAATTTAATGTTGAGGCCAGCAGCGGATTCGAAAATGTAAAACAGATTGTTGTTTACAATGCATCCGGTAAACAGGTAAGAACAATCAGTATTCCTGAAAAAGCGGAAAATATATACGGGTTCGACCTGAGTGATTGTGCTTCAGGAATGTACCTTATCAAAATTATTGGTTCCGAAAAAACTGAACAATTAAAAATCATGCTTAAAAAATAAGCCTGGTCTGTCCTGAATTGTTAAAGCTGGCTTGTTCATAATAGGCCAGCTTTTTCTTTTTAAAGTGATCAGTGTATATAATTTTCTGTTTTATCTTCGCACAAACGAACATTCAATTTATTTATGACTGAAAATCGGATTCATTTCATAGCAATAGGCGGAAGTGCCATGCATAACCTGGCCATTGCGCTGCACTTAAAAGGATACCAGGTTACCGGATCAGACGATGAAATATTTGATCCCGCTCGCTCCAGGCTTCAATCGTATGGCTTGCTGCCTGAGGAGTTTGGCTGGTATCCCGAAAAACTTGATCACAGCATTGATTCGGTTATTCTCGGCATGCACGCCCGTAATGATAATCCTGAACTGGCAAAAGCCAATGAACTTGGATTGAAAATTTTCTCATATCCCGAGTTTCTTTACGAACAAAGCAAGGAAAAATTAAGGGTTGTGATTGGCGGCAGTCATGGCAAAACAAGCATAACAGCTATGATACTTCATGTGCTCCATCACTGTAAAGTGGATACCGATTATATGGTAGGGGCAAAACTTGAAGGATTTGATGTGATGGTAAGACTGACAAAAGAGGCCCGATTTATGGTCATCGAAGGGGATGAATACCTGACCTCCCCGATTGATTTACGTCCAAAATTCCACCTTTACAAGCCCGACATTGCCCTTCTCAGCGGAATCGCCTGGGACCATATCAATGTTTTCCC
>CAIJPI010000107.1 GCA_903822525.1 uncultured Bacteroidales bacterium
AGCAACTTGCCTATGCCCGACTGGAGCGGCGCCTCCTGGCCTCCCGGCTTGGTTCATCGCGATATATGGCATGCAGTAGGAGGCTATAGTGTTGAGTTTTTCCCGGGATTTTATTCCGATCCTGATTTCTCGATGAAACTCTGGCAATTGGGCGTGCGTAATTTTAAAGGTGTTTCCCGCAGCCGCGTGTATCATTTTCTGGAGCATTCGACCAAACGCCTTGGCAATAAAAGAGTAGTAAAAGGGAATAGAATTTTTCTGAATAAATGGGGCATAACCGCCGGCATGTTTTATAAGTTTTACCTGCAGATGGGAAGCCCTTACAACGGTCCACTTCCGGAAATCAGTGAGTCAATGGCTTTTAAATTTAAGAAATTTACCGGGAGTATTAAAAAGATTTTTACTGACGGAACAGCTATTTAGGAATTTGCCAGGAAAGAATTATTTTTCAAAAAAATCTTCAGAAATCAGTAAGAAAGTTGAAGTATAAATTTTCATTTTCCCATCTTTCCTTTAGGCTTTCCAAAATTCCATTTTCCAAAACCACAGCTCCCTTATTTTTTCGTACTTTTGCAACGGTGACAACCTGTTCTATCGTATCCCGGCATGTCCGCGGGTAAGGAAAGTCAGGACAACACAGAGCGCCATACTTCCTAACGGGAAGGTCCTGCGGCTGAACACCGTGGGAACAGCTAGTGCCACAGAAAATATACCGTCGCGTCGCAAGGCGCGATAAGGGTGAAAACGCGGGGTAAGAGCCCACGCCAGGCTGCAGCGATGCAGCATGAGGGTAAACCTTATGGGTTGAAAGACCAAATATACCGGGAGTAGTACCGTGCAAGCGGTTACTGTAAGGGTTGCTCGCCCGATGCCCGGGGGGTAGGTCGTTAGAGGCCGCCAGTGATGGCGGTCCCAGATAAATGATAGAAGCCGGAGGGCCGGCAACAGGCCCGAAGGAACAGAATCCTGCTTACAGGGTTGTCACCTAAGTGTTGCATTTAAGAGAAGGGGTTGGGGGTTAGGGATTAGGATTTAGGGGTTGAGGGTTGAGGATTTTTGGAAACAAGAGTTGAACAAGCAAATGCGTATCGATTTGGAATTGTTATTTTAAAAAAGCTGATCATGAAAAAAATACTCTTCTTAACATACCTTCTTTTCTTTTTATTTCAGGAAATTTTTGCCCAGCAGATTCCTAACGGAAGCATGGAAACCTGGTCAGGCGGCGAACCTGATTCCTGGAATACCACGAATATGAATATTATCGGGCTTGATTTCACAACTGTTACCAAAGATCTGTCGAGCCCACAGCAGGGAACAGCTTCAGCTAAACTCACCGTAGTAACTAAAACGATACCCTTTGTCGGAACCGTTACCATGCAGGGGGCACTTACCCTTGGAGTCCTGACTATTGATCCTTTTCTCCAGACTGCCACACTCAGCGGTGGATATCCCTTTACCGGAATGCCCCAGAAACTTACAGGTTATTTCAAATACCAGCCGGTTAATAATGATACCTGTGTGCTGGGCTGGGGGCTTACCAAATGGCACAATGGCGTTCAGGACACCATAGGGTATTCAGCTATTGATACCATGGGAACTTTCAATACCTGGACACATTTCGAAATTCCTCTCGAATACCAGCTATGGGAATCGCCCGATACCATGAATATCCTTTTTCTGAACTCCAATCCTTTAGACGGATTGGACCATACAGGCACTAAAATGTGGATCGATAACCTTTCGTTTGTATATGGCACCGTCGGTATCGAAGGCGTAACATTTGCCAAAGACCTGAGCCTGTATGCCGAGCGCGACGCAAAACAGCTAGTCCTTTCCTCCACATTTGCAAAACAGGAAACCCTTGATATCAGTCTTTTTTCCATGGCAGGCTTAGAAGTAAGTCGCTGGAAACGAAGCATGAAACTATCAACTGAACATCTCGATATAAATAACCTCCCGCCGGGAACCTATGTGATCCGCATTTCATCCGGCAACCGTCTTATCGATACCCGAAAGATCACTATCCTGCAGTAATCCTGATTACCCTATTCCTTATATTCAAACAGCAGGATATTCCTTTTGTGCCTATTTGTGTCGTTATCTGTGTCATCAGTGGATAAAACTATTGCTATGAGGGCTATCGCTCCTGAATTAAAATATCCCATTTCCCAAATCTTCCTATCTGTATACTATACGAAGCGTATCAGCGTTAAGTTTTCAAATCAATACTGTTCATAAGTTAGCACACAGCGCTTAGCTGCCGCTGAATTAATGCTCTACCTTTAATCCTGATTTTCAGCACTCCGATATGAATATACACCGAATTATCAGTACATCCCTTACCATACTGATCACCTGCCTGTGCTTACAGCTATCAGCGCAAAAAACCAATATCTACAGCAATCCGCAAGCTTCGTACGATCAGGCTGTTGACCTCTACAACAAGGCTAAATACGGATCGGCCCAGGTTATGTTCGATCAGCTTTCGGCAGGTGAAACCTCGAATATTAAAGCCGGATCAGAGTATTATGCTTCGATGTGCGCTGCTCAGCTCTTTCACCCGGATGCGGCGCAACGCTTCGAAAAATTCATACAAACATACCCGCAGAACGCCCAGGTGAACGACGCAAACTTTGAACTCGGCAAACTCCGGCTTAACAATAAAGATTACCGCAAAGCCCTGGAAAGCTTCGGCAAAGTTGACAGGTACGAATTAACAACCGAACAGCTTAACGAATTCTATTTTAAATCGGGATATGCCAGTTTTAAAACCGATGATCTGAAAAAAGCCCGCGAGAACTTTGCGCTGCTCACTGAAAAACCAAATAAATACAATACTCCAGCCAACTACTATTATGCGCATATCGCTTACAGCGAAAAAAATTACGAAACTGCGCTGAAACATTTCGAAAGAGTTTCCACCGACGAAACATTTCGCGATGTGGTGAATTATTATATCGTCCAGATCTATTCATTACAAGGCCGTTACGATGAATTGCTTGCAAAAGCGCTACCCCTGCTGCAAGGAGGCAGCGATAAAAAAACAGCTGAAATAGCAAGGCTGACGGCTGATGCTTATTTCCACCAGGGCGACTATAAAACCGCCCTTATATATTTCAACCAATACCTCGACACCAAACCTTCGTCAGTTTCGGTTACCGATAATTACGAAATAGCTTTTGCGAATTATAAAACAGGCAATAACACCCAGGCCATAAAATACTTCCAACTGGTAGCAACATCGCAGGACACTCTAGCACAAAATGCATATTACCATTTAGGCGACTGTTATATCAAAACCAATCAGAAACGCTTTGCTTTTAATGCATTTAATTCGGCTTTTAAATTAAAAACTGATCCAGCACTTACGGAGGAAGCTTTGTTCAACTATTCGAAATTGGCCGTTGAGCTTTCCTATAATCCATATAATGAAGCCGTTAATGCGATACAGGAATACCTTAACAAATATCCCGAATCGGTACGCCGCGATGAATTTTACGGCTACCTCGCTGATTTATATATGCTCACCAAGAATTACAAGAATGCGCTGACCAGCATTCAGCATATCAAAAAACGCAATACACGACTTGATGCCGCTTATCAGCGCATTGCATACTATCGTGGCATTGAGTTATTTAACGAGTCCGATTTCGAAGGAGCGATCAAACTTTTTGATCAGGCCCGCGAACTCACATCCGATAATTCAATTAAAGCTTTATCATCGTACTGGTCGGGCGAAGCATGGTATCGTACTGCGCGCTGGGATAAGGCTGCCGATGCTTTTAACAAATTCCTAGTCACTCCGGGCACCATGAATCAGGCCCTTTTCAACAATGCAAATTATAATTTAGGGTACTGTTATTTTAAAAAGAAAGAATATGCCAAAGCGGCAACAAGCTTCCGAAAATATCTTACCGCTAAAAACACCGACGCTAAGCTTGCAGGCGATGCCAACCTGAGGCTGGGCGATTGTTTCTTTATGACCAAGGAATATGCAACTGCTGTTGAATATTACCAGAAATCTGTTGCTGCCAGGGTTACCGATGCCGATTATGCCATGTATCAGACCGGCATCAGCTATGGGGTGCAGGGCGATATGGAAAACAAGATTGCAACCCTCAAAAAGATGCTTCAGTCAAACAGCAAATCGGCATATACTGATGATGCTTTATACGAAATAGGGTTAACCTATAATGTAATCGACAAGGACAATGAAGCCCTGACATATTATCAGCGCGTGGTAAAAGAATTCCCAAACAGCACCTATGTAAAGAAATCTCTGCTCAAAACAGGTCTGATTTTCTTCAACCAGAACCACAACGAAGAGGCTCTTACCATGCTGAAACGTGTTGCCAAAGAATATCCCGGTACCCCCGAATCGAAAGAAGCACTCAGTAGTGTGAAAAGCATTTATGTCGAAATGAATCAGGTAGATGAATTTGTTGATTTCACAAAGCTGGTACCACAGGCGGATATTACACGATCAGAGCAGGACTCACTAACTTATATTGCCGCCGAAAACCAATATATGAATGGCAATTGCGAAAAAGCTACCGACGGATTCTCGAAGTATATCAGCAAGTTTCCGGAAGGCTCGTTTATACTTGAAGCTAATTTTTACAAAGCCGAATGCGATTACCGCGCACAGCGTTACGACCAGGCTATGAAAAACTACGAATTCATTATCAGCCAACAACGTTCACGGTTTACATCCAATGCCGCTTCGCGGGCCGCTCATATCCTTCATTTGCGAAACAACTATACGGCAGCCCTCAAGAGCTATATCCGCCTTGAGGAAACCGCCGACCAGCCCGGTATGATCCAGGATGCTGTTAGTGGGCAGATGCAATGCAACTATGCGTTGAAAAGCTATGGACTTGCTATTCAGTCGGCACAAAAGCTGCTTACCCTCGACAAACTGCCTGAGAACCTGGCCACTGAAGCTCATATCACCATTGCCCGTTCGGCATACGCACTCACCAATACCGAACTCGCACGCAGGGAGTTTGAAGAAACACTCAAACTCTCAAAAAATGAGATGGGTGCCGAGGCAAAATATATGCTTGCACTGCTCGAATTCGAAAATACTAAGTACGATGAGTGCGAAAAATCAGTTTTCGCCTTATCGGAAAACTATGCTTCGTATGACTACTGGTCAGCTAAAGGATTCCTGCTGCTGGCTGATGTGTATGTAAAAAAAGGAAACTTATTCCAGGCCAGGCAAACCCTGCAAAGTATAATCGATAATTATGAAGGCCAGGACCTGGTAATGATTGCTAAGGAGAAACTAACCGCCATTGCTGAAAGCAAATAAGAAAAACAGACAGAAGTAATTGCCTAACATTTTGTTTATTCAATTTTACACCCGGAAACTTATGACAATGTCAAGATATAATATCACGCTGACAACACTTTTTTGTTTTTTTGCCATGGCGACTTCCACTGTAGCATTTGCCCAGGCGAAGACCTATAACGAAGAAATTACTGTGGTGGCACCTTTCGAT
>CAIJPI010000108.1 GCA_903822525.1 uncultured Bacteroidales bacterium
GCATTACATTCGCTTGATAAAGAGGCGACTGCTGTTTGTAAGTATTTCGACCGTTCCACATCCAAGGTAATTGCCACACTAGGGTGGGAGCAGGAATATTTTCTGGTCGATACTGCTTTATACCATGCAAGGCCAGATATGGCTTTATCGGGCCGTACGCTTTTCGGCCATGCCTCTGCAAAGGACCAACAGCTTTCGGATCATTATTTTGGGACTATTCCTGAGAGTGTGATGGATTTTATGCGCGAGTTCGAATATGAAGCTCACAGGCTTGGTATTCCGGTCAAGACCCGGCATAATGAAGTTGCCCCCAGTCAGTATGAATGTGCACCTGTATTTGAAGAAGCCAATGTAGCAGTTGATCATAACCAGTTGCTTATGCATATACTGGAAAAAGTTGCCAAGCGGCATCATCTCACTCTACTTTTACATGAGAAACCTTACCAGGGAGTGAATGGCTCAGGAAAGCACAATAACTGGTCGCTTATGACGAATACTGGCGATAATCTACTTTCGCCCGGCAAAACACCCAAAGCAAATCTTCGTTTCCTAACATTTCTTGTCAATACCATAAAGGCCGTTGATGCACATTCAGGGCTTATCCGTTCGGTTATTGCATCAGCAGGCAACGATTTGAGGTTGGGCGCCCATGAAGCCCCTCCTGCAATCATGTCGGTGTTTATTGGTTCGCAGTTATCGCAAACTCTTGATGAAATTGAGAAAAGCAGTCAAAACACTGACCAGGTTGATGGAGCACAGGCTGAGTTCTCACTTAATATACCTAAAATACCTGAAATTTTCCTCGACAATACGGATCGTAACCGTACTTCGCCATTTGCATTTACCGGCAATAAATTCGAATTCAGGGCTGTAGGCTCTTCGGCAAATTGTGCCAAACCCATGATTGCATTGAATCTGGCTTTAGCTGAACAATTAAAAATCTTCCGTTCCGAAGTGGATGCATTAATCGAAAAAGGATCCACAAAAGAAGATGCTATTTATAAAATTCTACGTAAATATATCAAAGAGTCGAAACGAATCAGGTTTGAAGGTAACAGCTACGGCGATGAATGGATTGCAGAAGCAATAAGCCGTGGATTAGCAAATGTGCCATCAACACCTGAGGCGCTTAAGATTATGACAGATAAAGAAGTGATAAAGCTTTTTGAAGATCATAATGTGCTTTCAAAACGCGAAGTGTTAGCCCGCTATGAAATTGACCTTGAAAACTATATCAAGAAAATTCAGATTGAATCGCGCATCATTGGCGATCTGTCGCACAATCATATAATTCCCACAGCAATACGCTATCAGAACACTCTTGTCGAAAATGTTAAAGGGCTTAAGGAAGTGCTTGATAATAAAACTTTTGTGAAGCTATCGAACAGCCAGATGCAGAATATAAAGGAAATTTCAGAGCACATTTCTATTGTCAGACAGTTGGTTTCCGAAATGGTTGATAAGCGGAAGAAAGCAAATAAAATTGACGATACCTCCGAAAGAGCTGCTCTTTATAACAAGGAGATTCTGCCCTTTTTCGAAAAGATCAGGTATCACGTTGACAAGCTTGAACTGTTGGTTGACGATGAATTATGGCCTTTACCGAAATACCGGGAGTTGTTATTTATCAAATAGCATAGGCGGAAACAGGTAAGCACATTGAACTGTAGATTTACCATATTTAGTCAGCAAATAGTGATTAATTGAACAAACCTTTAATGTATTTTTTAGTGAGGTCCTGCTTTGGAGTATTAAAAAATTCCTTTGCCGGTCCCTGTTCAATAATTTCGCCCAGGTACATAAATATAACATAGTCAGCGATTCGGCGGGCCTGCTGTAAGCTATGAGTTACCATTACGATTGTATACTGACTTTTAAGTTCAACAAATTTGTTTTCAATTACTTCGCTCGATAAAGGATCGAGCGCTGAAGTAGGTTCATCTGCCAGTATAATATCAGGATCGACCGAGAGCCCCCTGGCCAGGCAAAGGCGCTGTTGCTGGCCGATTGAAAGCGATGAAGCAGAATCATGAAGGCGGTCCTTCACTTCTTCCCAAAGGTTTGCCATTTCGAGGTAATGCTTCACACGGGGTTTCAGGTATTTCTTACTCTTTCGGCCGCTGATCCGAAGTCCATATGCTACATTATTAAAAATATTCATTGGCAGAGGGTAAGGTCTCTGCGATAACAAACCCATATGCCGCCTGATTTCGGTTATATCTTTTTTTGTATGTAGAATATCATCATTTCCAATATGAATGGAGCCATCAAGTTTTACATTGGGATACAGGTCTGTTAGCCTGTTCATGGTTTTAAGCAGGGTAGTTTTCCCACAACCTGATGGGCCCAGTATAACGGTAATCTGTTTCTCGGGAATGTTGGCAGTAACATTCCTAAGAACATGCTGCTTACCGAAATGCAGGTTGAGGTCTTTAATTATGATCTTTGGCTTTCCTGACATTTAGATCTTTATTTTATGTTTTTGATAGCGGGTTGATATTATCCTTGCTATAATACTGATAAATAGTATCAGGACAGTGAGGATAAGTGCTGATGCATATGCTCTTTCTTTAACTTCAGCAATAGGGGAGCTCATCTGGAAGAAAATAGCCAGGGGAAGAGTCGCTGTTGGCTGTGTAAGGGATGTCGGCATATGATCCGTATATCCGGTTGTAAAAAGCACGGATGCTGCATCGCCAATGGCTCTCCCGAATGAAAGTAAAACAGCCGTAGTTACTCCTGAAATGCATTGCCTGAGAAATACTTTATAAGATGTTTCCGATTGGGTGGAACCCAATGAATAGGAAGCTTCCATCAATCCTTTCGGGACTGACATGAGCACTTCATCTATCGACCTGATCATGATAGGTATGATAAATAATGTTACAGTCAGAATCCCTGCCAGCAATGAAGAATGCATCCCGAAATAGATCATAAATGTGAATCCGAATGCCCCATATACGATAGAGGGTATTCCCCACATAACATCAAGCAGAAAGCGGATGCTGTTAACCAGTTTTTTGCGTTTGTGAAGGTTCACGTTCATATAGAGTGAAACCGGAATTCCTAATATCATTGCAAGCAGCGTAGCTCCTGATGCGAGATAAAGAGAGCCGACAATGGCATTGGCGATGCCTCCTTCTTTGCCAAAATAAAATCCACCTTTTGGTGTTTGTGTAAGCATGTCCCACGACAAAGCCGGCAATCCACGTTTTATTATACTCCAGAGAATAAGAAATAATGCCAAACCAATAACAGATGAGGAGATGATCATTACCCCCCTGAAAAACAGTTCCTCAGCATTACGTAATTTTGATTTCTTCATTTACATTACTTTGATCATCCGGTGAATTACCATGCGTGAAATAAAATTGAAAATAATCACAATAATGAGCAGCACAAAAGCAGCCAGCATCAAGGCAGAATCATACCTGGGGATTGATAGCATTTCTCCGTAGTTGTTAGCAATCAATGCCGGGAGTGGGTAACCTGGCTGCAATGCCCCATGAGGTATGCGGGTCACATTTCCTACGACCATCAGAACTGCAATGGTTTCGCCAAATGCTCTCGACAAGCCCAGGCCAAATGCCGATACAATTCCGGGATACGCTTTTCGCATCAGTATGTGTTTTACAACCATCCAGCGGGTTGCTCCAAGTGAAAGGGTAACTTCAGTAAGTTCTTCCGGGATCGACTTAAAAACTTCGATGAGGATGTTGAGTATGAATGGTATAATCATAATGGCCAGCACAATACCACCGCTCATGATGGTGTATCCTGAGCTTTGTTTACCAAATAAAGGAGCAATATGCTGGCTCACAAACGGTACAATTATAATTACCCCCCAGACTCCAAAAATTACTGATGGTATCCCTGCAAGGATGTCAATTACAGGATGCATAACTTTCAACACATAACTTTTAGCGTATTGAGTCAGGTGAATGGCTGAAAACAAACAAATTGGACCTGCAATTACCAGCGCAAGTACTGTTACCCATAAGGAGCTGATAATGAATGGGTATAATCCAAAATGCCCGGAAAGTGGCCTCCAGTCTTTAGAGGAAATAATGCTGAAAAACGATTGTTCCATTAACAGCCCCGAAGCTTTGTAATAAAGTCCGATGGCAAGCACAACAGGAAGGGTCATCGCAAATATCAATGCAACAATCATCCATATAGTATGGAATTTATTGCGGAGTAATCTTTTGAGCTGAAAAAGAATCAATGGATGATTATTTAATTAGTTTTGCTTTTTTAATAGATATCAGTAAATTGTATCCGGGTAAGCCCTTGTTCCAATATATCATGTATGCAAGGGTTTGATGAGTTTGCGATCGGAATTACAGCATCACGGGCAACGGTTGCTGACCAAGCTTTGTTTGCGATTTCCTCAGTGGAAACTGTTCGTGATAGCATTGCCAGATCAACCATACCCGAAAGAACATCGGTCATTCCTTTGCCAGCAACACCTACTGAAACATCATTGCTTACCTCAGGATGAAGTTTCTGGTATTCTTCAGCC
>CAIJPI010000109.1 GCA_903822525.1 uncultured Bacteroidales bacterium
CAGGGCAAAATAGGTAAGTGATTTACCTGCTTTAACGAGCCATGGATTGGCAATGGTGCCGAATAACATGCGTGCCCTTGAAAGATCGGGGTTGGTTTTATAGCGGAATGCAATTTCAGTATTTTCAAATGAAAGCATAATGTTTTTTTTAGTGCTGCAAATGTATAAAGCTTTTTATATGTATGTGCATGGAGGCTGATCCGGATGAAAATAAATTTCAGTAAGTGAAAGGTTTGATGTAAAAAAGGATGCCTGCAGGGATGAAATCATGAAATGAGGAGAATGATGAAACAATAATCAGTAGGCTAAAGATGGTATTTCTCATATTGAGTGCTTCGTTATATTTCGATATGTCAAAAAGCGGATTTGCTGAGCTCTTCTGCAGAAATAACTATCTTTGCCGCATGAACATTGCAAATTCAATTTATTCGGGTAAAATCGGCTGGCAACGTTTGCAGGAAGTGATTCCTGTTTATGCAAATGCAGGAATTTTTATTTTGGTTGACGAAAATACCCGCAAGCTTTGTTTACCGCTTTTACTTGAAAAATGCCCTGTTCTCAGCCATGCCGTTATTATTGAGATGCCTGGAAATGAATCGAATAAGACGATTGAGGGCGTTCAGAAAATATGGGATGATATGGTTGCCGCTAATGCTGTCCGCAAATCGTTGATGATTTGTCTTGGAGGAGGTATTATAACGGATGTCGGAGGGTTTGCTGCCGCTACCTATAAAAGAGGAATAGATTTCATTCATATTCCAACAACACTCTTGTCGATGGTTGATGCTGCTATAGGCGGTAAAACAGGTGTAAACCTCAATTCAGTTAAAAATCAGATTGGTGTTTTTGCTTTACCTGAGGCTGTTTTTATTTTCACCGAATTCCTGAAGACTCTTCCTGCAAGGCAAAAGCTTTCGGGATATGCCGAAATGCTTAAACATGCAATGATCAACGATGAAAGTATGTTCGAGAAATTGATTGTGCTTAATTCGCCTGAGAAAGTATGTGAAGAGCAAATTGTTCTGGAATCGGCGTCTGTTAAAATGCAGATTGTAAGCAAGGATTTTAAGGAAACGGGCATACGGAAATCACTTAATTTCGGGCATACAATTGGTCATGCTATCGAATCCTATTCACAGAAATACGATCCTGATCCACTGTTGCATGGCGAAGCCATTGCCATCGGGCTGATTTGCGAAAGCTTTATCTCCATGCGGATGTTCGGTTTTAAAGAAGACGATTTAAAAAAAATGGCAAACCTGGTGAACTGGCATTTCCCGCATTACCGGTTTAATCCCAGGCCTGCCGATGAATTGCTGGCACTGATGTGTCACGATAAAAAAAATACCGATACCACAAAGTTGAATTTCTCGCTTCTATGTAAAATAGGAGAGCCTGTTTTCGACCAGGTGCCGGGCGAAAAGCTGATACGCGAAAGTCTGCATTTTTATATGAACCTCGAAGTAGGTTTCTTTGTGTAACTTTTATATTTCGTTAAAGCATTTGAAAGAATAAGTTGTTGATAAGAGTTGCATATTAACTTTGTGTTTGCTTAGTGCCTTTGTGGCTGAATATAAATAACCACTAAGTCTCAAAGCCAGAAAGTTTCACTAATTGAGAATAAAACTCTTTTCTATACCTGAGCCAATCCAGTTTTAAAGCTGGCTTCCTCTTTTTTTACCGGTTGCATTAAACTTCAATCCATGCGGTGTATCACAAATCTTCAGAATTTTATTGATTGTACCGTAGGCTTGCCTTTAAGTAAAAGCATTTTGAACAGGCTGCTGGTTATCCGTTATCTTTCGGGTGCTACGGCCCTGGACGTCTTATTGTCAGAATCCTCGGATACTCAAATCATGCAGGATTTGTTATTCAAAATCGGCTCTGAAAATGTTAATGATGAGTCAGGTACAGAAATTAATGTTGGCAATGCTGGCACCGTTATGCGGTTTCTGACTGCAGTGCTTGCTATTACACCAGGGCATTGGGTTATTACAGGTTCTGAACGCATGCAGCAACGGCCAATCAGGCCCTTATCTGATGCGTTGATAAGTCTTGGTGCAGACATTTCCTTCGGGAATAATCCATCCTATCCACCTCTGATTATTAAAGGGAACCCGCAATTAAGTGGCGGTAACGTGAGTCTGGATGCCGGCATCAGCAGCCAGTTTATCAGTGCACTGATGATGCTCGGGCCTGTGTTGAAGGATGGCTTAGTCATTGAATTGCAGGGTGATATTATTTCAGGTTCGTATATACACATGACCTGCGAACTAATGCAAAAAGCCGGGGCTATTATAGATTATGCAGCAAATAAAATTCAGATTAAAGAAGGAACTTATAACCCTGTTGATATTTTGGCACTTGCCGAACCCGACTGGAGTGCGGCAGCTTTCTGGTTCGAGGTGGCAGCTTTTGCCAGTGGGGCAAAAATTCTGCTGAAAGGCCTGAAAGAAAAAAGTGTTCAAGGCGATTCTATATTGCCTGAAATATATAAGAACCTTGGTGTGAACTCAGTTTTTACAGAGGATGGATTGCTTTTAACACGATCGGAAGAGCCTGCTGTTGCAGAATATAATTTCGATTTTACCGAATGCCCCGACCTGGCTCAGGCTGTGATTGTTACATGCGCAGCCTTAGGGATTAAAGGTTGTTTTTCGGGACTTAAAACCCTTAGAGTTAAGGAAACTGATCGTATAGAAGCACTTCGAAATGAACTTACGAAGCTGGGTTATGGAGTTGATGTAAATAATGATCAGATCATGTTGAGCGGAACGTTTTTTGAAAACAGGCACCGAACAAATCCTGTTGTTGTGCACTGTTATGATGATCACCGTATGGCTATGTCGTTTGCTCCCCTGGCTTTGATGCGTAGCGAAATTTACCTCGACGATCCCGATGTGGTTAAAAAATCCTATCCCGCATTCTGGAATGATATGGCTCAGGCCGGTTTTTTATCTGAAGAATAGCCCATACAAAATAAAAGCCTCCTTGTATTTAGATATCCCCCCCCCCCAATCCCACATCCGAAATCCCACATCCGAAATCCAACATCTCACATCCCACATCCGAATTCCCACATCCCCCATCCGAAATCCCCCATCCGAAATCCCACATCCGAATTTCCACATCCGAATTTCCACATCCGAATTCCCACATCCCACATCCCCCATCCGAAATCCGACATCCGAAATCCGCAAACCGCAATCCGCAATTAACACCCGGTTAATAACTTTGTGAAAGCATCCCGCTAAATTTTGATATTTTTGCTTTCGAATCACAAAAACGCCCCGACTCATGACGGTAGACATATTTATCCCTTGCTTCATCGACCAGATATATCCTGAAACAGGTTTTAATATGGTGAAAATTCTCGAAAAACTTGAGGTTGAGGTTCATTATAACAATCAGCAGACCTGCTGCGGACAGATGGCTTTCAACAGTGGATTCTGGGAAGAAGCCAAATCAATAGGGGAGAAGTTTATCCGCGATTTTCCCAACAATAGGTATATCGTAGGGCCATCGGCATCGTGTGCCGGTTTTGTGAGGAATTATTACGACGAGATGTTTTATAATTCGGCTTTGCATATTGAATACCATCAGCTGAAAAAGAATTTTTACGAGTTTACCGATTTCCTGGTCAATGTATTGAAAGTTACTGATGTAGGTGCTACTTTTGAACATGTAATCACCTACCATGACTCCTGTGCTGCCCTTCGTGAATACGGACTCACCAATCAGCCGCGTGAATTGCTCAAACATGTGCGTGGTCTTGAACTCCGTGAAATGAAAGAGACCCATACCTGCTGCGGTTTTGGAGGCACATTCGCTGTTAAGCATGAACCAATATCCACAGCTATGGCTGAGCAAAAAGTGTTGCATGCCATCGAAACAGGAGCCGAATATATTGTCAGTACCGATTCATCCTGCCTGATGCATCAGCAGGCTTATATCGACAAGCACAACCTCCCTATGAAAACCATGCATGTTATTGATTTACTGGCACAGGGCTGGTAGAAATAATGGATGGCTCAAAGTATATTTTGGAAATACGCACAATAGCTGGGTTACATTTATTTTTACTAAACAACCGCTTAAATCGTTGTAATCTGATATCGTCTGATGCACTCCTGGCGTTTTCGTCCTGTTCAATATTTCCCGGGACATATAATTATTGGCAATACGGAGGCCAATCCTTCAGGCCGCACAAACCAGTACTTTCCTGCTCACATTTCTGTTTCAGAACCATTACTATTTCTGCAATCAGGTAAGCGGAGAATTTAGGCTGTTTTGCTTTTGAGCAAATGGCTGACCTTTAAAATAATATGCGTGTTTTCTTTAAAATTAACAAATGAAACATAACTCTTTGTTTTTTAAGCAGAATGCATCTTATTTGTCACAGGTTAAATAACAGATATACAATACATTACAGATATTATTTTTTTTCATTAAATTACATTTTTCTCTTTTTACTTTTAACTTAATTACTAATTTTACGAACTTAAATTAGTTAAAAGTCCGGGATTAAAAAGATAGATGAAAAATACACTCCTCCTGCTGCTAGCAGCATTCTTCACAAGCACATTTCTTCAAGCACAAACAATAGTCGGAAGCAACGATACAACAATCTGTCTCGGTCTGCCAGCTAATTTGAACGCCGAGTTAATCGGGGGAAGTTATGAAACTGAGTTTTATAAATATCAGGGAAGCGATGCATTTAGTGATTATTTTCTTTTGAGAATGGATAAATTAAATACGCCTTTCAAAAGAGTTTATTTTTATGATAAAGCATCCGATAAGGGATTGTTTATCCTTAATAAGATGGACTTCTTTCTGGATTCTATTATTTTCAAGGCAGGTATTGGGCGGCGAGATTCGTTTAATATCATCAAAATACTTGAAGAAACCGAAGTTGTTGCTAAGAATACTAATTGGGAAATGCAAATGAAGTATGTTGAGAATTCTTCATTCTTCATTTCCCAAAATATACAATCCCAGCAAAATAAAGCCCCAACAAGCAATTTCTCTTGCGAAGATGCAGAAGTTTTCTGCGGTTCAAGTCCTTACACCTATCCAGCTGGAGTTGGTTCAGGTAATGCACAGCCCGGTCCCGATTATGGGTGTCTTAATACTAGACCTAATCCTGCTTGGTATTTTTTGCAGATTGGTCCACCGGGTGGAGATGTTATAATTACAATAACAGCTAATCCACTTAAGGATATTGACTTTATATGCTGGGGCCCATTTACATCTCCAACCGGGGCGTGTAATTCGAGTTTGGGTGCTTCTACTATTGTTGATTGTAGCTATGCTGGAGGAACAGGACCAGAATATTGCAATATTAACAATGCTATTGAAGATCAATTTTATCTGCTGCTTTTAACAAATTTTTCCAATAATGCAACGCAAATCTCTTTTGTGCAAAGTAATCTGGAAACACCTGGGGCAGCTACAACAAACTGTGACATAGTACTTAACTGTTCGATGCTCGCTGTTACTACATTTCCTTCTGCTTGTAATCCAGTAAACAATAAATACAATCTATCCGGCAACATTGAATTTACTAATCCGCCCATTACCGGAACTATGACAATACTTGATCAAACATCTGGTATTTCCCAAACATTCAATGCTCCATTCAATAGTCCACAGGCATACACCTTACCCAATATACCCTGCGACGGTTCAATACATACAATAACATCATCTTTTTCTGATATCGCTGACTGCCTCCTGACCTCAGATTATGCTGCACCTGTTTCAGTATGTCCGTCCGCAACAATCAGTGGAGGTGGTTCCATCTGCAACGATGGAACATCAACAGCCAATATTCTGATTAATATTGACGGATTAGGCCCTTTTGATTTTACGTATGCTTTAAATAGTGTACAAGAACCCCCGGTGGTTAATTACAGTGGCTCTTTTCCATATGTAATTACAACAGCTATTCCCGGAACTTACACACTGATGTCGGTATCAAATGCAGCCTGTCCTGGAACAATTGCTGGCTCAGGTTCCATTATTCTTGATCCTCTTCCTTTGCCTACTATTAATGGAAGTACAGATATTTGCGAGGGAACCAGCGGCTTAAGTTATAGTACTGAAATTGGTAAGCAAAATTACCAATGGACAATTTCGGCCGGAGGATCAATTACTGCAGGCCTGGGAACCAATGATATTACTGTAAACTGGAATATTCCTGGACCACAAACGATTACTGTTTCATATCTGGGAGCAGTTCCTTCAAACTGTCCACCCTTAACACCAACTGTTGCAAATATTAATGTTGCACCTGCTCCTGTTGCTTATGCTGGAAGTGATACAACTGTCTGCCAGGGGCAAGCTTATACTATTTTGGGTGCTTCAGTTATGAATGAGTCACAATATTCATGGATGGTAGTATCCGGATTTGGCCTGCTAACAAATGCTGAAACGCTCACACCAACATATACTCCAACTCCTGTCGAAACCGGAGATGTGGTTTTATCACTCAATGTTGCAGGAGTTTCAACCTGCAGTCCCGCGGCTGCCCAGGTAACTATTCACATTGTTCCTTTGGTTACTGCTGATGCCGGACCGGCCACCGATGCAATCTGTGCATCAGGAACATATTCCCTGAATGCTTCAACTGTATCGAATAGTCCGTCTTTGGCGTGGAATACTTCAGGTACCGGGACATTCGATGATTTTACTATATTAAATCCTGTTTATACGCCTTCGGTTGATGATATTGCAGCAGGTTCAGTTACACTTACACTTGATGCCGCCAGCAACGTGCCGTGCAATCCTGCCTTCGATGCAGTAATGCTTACGATACATCCGTTACCGACTCCCTCAAATTCAGGTCCTGGAGTAGTTTGTCTCAATTCAACCGGAAACATTTATACCAGCGATGCAGGAATGTCAGCGTATGTATGGACTATTTCGCCAGGCGGCACACATACTGCCGGTGGCGGTGCTTCTGATAATACCATCACTGTGCAATGGGATGCAACCGGCCCTCAGTTTGTGACTGTAAACTACCAGGATGCAAATGCTTGTTCCGCAATAGCAGATGTGCAATTTCCTGTAATCGTAAATCCATTGCCCGAACCAACCATTTCAGGGCCTGCTTTCGCGTGCGAGAGCTCAACGGGTAATGTTTATACTACTGAAACAAGTATGACTGGGTACATATGGCTGGTTTCGGGCGGAGGCACTATCACTTCAGGCGGTGGTTTAAATGATAATACAGTTACAGTTACCTGGAATACAGTAGGTTTTCAGACTGTCAGTGTTAATTATACAAGCGCCGATGCATGTACTGCTGCAGCTTCAACCTCGTATGATGTAACTGTTAATCCTTTACCTGTACCTGTATTGGGCGGCCCTTCACCTGTATGTTTTAATTCAACAGGTAATGAATATCTTACTGATGGATCCAATTCAGACTATGTATGGTCGGTTACAGGTGGGGTAATTACTTCAGGAGGAGGCGCCACAAGCAATAAGGCAACCGTTAACTGGAACGGAGCAGGTCCATATTCAATAAGTGTCAACTATACTGATCTTAAAGGATGTACCGCAGCAACAGCAACTGTTTTCAATGTAACTGTGAACCCTTTGCCTGTTCCTGCATTAAGCGGTCCATCGCCTGTTTGCTTCAATTCAGCAGGTAATTTGTATACTACGGATCCGGGTATGACTGACTATACCTGGAGCATATCCGGTGGAACTATTACTGCTGGCGGAACTACAACGAGCAATACAGCCACAGTAACGTGGGACGGAACCGGACCTTATTCCATCAGCATAAATTATACCGATGGCAACGGATGTGTGGCTGCAGTTCCGACTGTATTCAATGTTACGGTGAACCCATTGCCTGTTCCGGCATTGATTGGTCCATCCCCTGTTTGTTTCAATGCTCCCGGCAATGTATATACCACGGATGCCGGTATGACTAACTATACCTGGAGCCTTACCGGCGGAACCATTACCGCAGGCGGAACCACTTCGAGCAATACTGCTACGGTAACCTGGAATGGTGTGGGACCGTATACGATAAGCGTAAGTTATACCAACGGCAACAGCTGTACCGCAGCTGTTCCGACACTTTTCCCGGTAACAGTAAATCCGCTGCCCATTCCTGCATTGAACGGTCCAAGCCCTGTATGCTTTAACTCAACAGGCAATGTGTACACTACCGATCCGGCCATGACCAATTATGTATGGAACATTGTGGGCGGTACAATTACAGCAGGCGGAACACCCACCAGCAATACAGCAACAGCACACTGGAATGGTTCCGGTCCGTATTCTATCAGCGTAAGTTATACAGATGCAAACGGATGTACTGCTGCCACCCCAACAGTATTTAATGTAACGGTTAACCCTTTGCCGATCCCTGTATTAAGCGGTCCTTCGCCGGTTTGCTTCAATTCATCCGCCAACGTTTATGCCACCGATCCGGGTATGACAAACTACACCTGGAATATCGCCGGGGGTATCATTACTTCCGGAGGAACCCCGACCAGCAACACATCCACTGTTACCTGGAATGGCGCAGGCCCTTACTCGATTAGTGTCAGTTATACGAATGGCAATGGCTGTACTGCAGCCACAGCAACTGTTTTCAATGTAACGGTGAACCCGTTGCCGATACCTGCGTTAAGCGGTCCATCGCCTGTATGCTTTAACTCTGCCGGCAATGTATATACTTCGGATGCAGGCATGACTAACTATACCTGGAGCATCTCCGGAGGAACCATTACCGCAGGCGGAACTTCAACCAGCAATACCGCCACTGTAAACTGGAATGGGATAATTCCGAATTCTATCAGTATAAATTATACCGATGGCAACGGATGTCTGGCTGCAGTACCAAGTGTATTCAATGTTACGGTGAATCCATTGCCTGTTCCGGCATTGAGCGGCCCATCGCCTGTATGCTTTAATTCCTCAGGCAATGTATATACTTCGGATGCAGGCATGACTAACTATACCTGGAGTATAAGCGGAGGAACCATTACCGCAGGGGGAACTACAATCAGCAATACCGCCACCGTAGACTGGAATGGTGTGGGTCCGTATACCATAAGCGTAAGTTATACCAACGGCAACGGCTGCACTGCAGCTGTTCCCATTGTCTTCCCTGTAACCGTGAACCCGCTACCGGTTCCGGCTATCAGCGGTCCATCGCCTGTTTGTTTTAATTCAAATGGAAATATATATTCCACCGATCCTGCCATGACCAACTATGTATGGAATATATTGGGCGGTACAATCACATCGGGTGGAACCACCACCAGCAATACGGTAACGGTACGATGGGATGGTGCAGGAGTGCATAGCGTAAGCATCAGCTATACCAACAGCAACGGATGTACCGCAGCCCTTCCTGTTGTAAATAACATTACTGTTAACCCATTGCCGGTACCTGGATTGAGCGGCCCATCGAATGTTTGCTTCAATTCATCTGCAAACGTATATACCACCAATCCGGGCATGACCAATTATCAATGGAATGTATCGGGAGGAACAGTAACCGCAGGCGGAACTCCTGCCAGCAATACGGTAACTGTGAGATGGGATGGTTCAGGCCCATATTCGGTTAATGTTAATTATATTGATGGCAACGGATGTACTGCAGCAGTGCCAACCACCTACCCGGTAACCGTGAATATTCTATCCGTTCCGTCTTTAAGCGGTCCAACGCCGGTATGTTTCAACTCATCGGGGAATGTATATACGACGGATGCCGCCAATTCCAATTATATATGGTCACTCACTGGCGGAACCATCACTTCGGGCGGAACAGTCTTCAATAGTACTGCTACGGTGAGATGGGATGGCATAGGTCCGTATACCATAAGTGTAAGCTATTCCAACAGCAGCGGATGTGCCTCAGCGGCACCGACTGTATACCCGGTAACTATAAACCCATTGCCTGTACCCGCGTTAAGCGGCACGAACCCGGTTTGTTTTAATTCATCGGGCAACCTGTACACTACCAATGTCGGGATGAGCAATTATACCTGGTCCATAACAGGCGGAACCATAACAGGAGGCGGAACCCTTGTTAGTCCTACGGCCACTGTGAAATGGGATGGTACATTCCCCCATGCTATCAGTGTGAGCTATACCAATGGAAACGGCTGTACTGCCGCTGTACCGGTATCATACCCTGTAGTTGTAAATGTTTTACCGATTCCGCTTTTAAACGGCCCGACACCGGTTTGTTTTAATACAACAGGAAATGTGTATATAACGGATGCAGGAATGACCGGCTACAACTGGAATCTTTCAGGAGGCACCATCACCTCGGGTGGTAACTCAGTAAGCAATACAGCCACCGTGAGATGGGACGGTGTCGGCCCATATTCCATACAGGTAAACTATACGGATGGGAATGGCTGCCAGGCAGCAACAGCATCGGTAAAGACTGTATCGATAAACCCACTGCCGATACCAGTAGTATCCGGTCCAAATTTTGTATGCGAAAGATCCACGGGTAATATTTATACAACCCAGGCAGGCAAGTCGGGATATAGCTGGAATGTTTCGGCAGGAGGCG
>CAIJPI010000110.1 GCA_903822525.1 uncultured Bacteroidales bacterium
AAAGTCATTCAGAACTGAAAGGGACGCTGAAAAACAACGAAGGAATGGTGTTGATCGGTGATAAAACTTTTGGCTTGGCAGCACAATTCCCGTTTTGTTATGACCTTGCCGGCGAATGGATCAAACATACCGGTTTACCCTTTGTATTTGCTGTGTGGGTTTCGCGAACCACCATCCCGGACAGCTTCCTGAATGAATTTCAAGCAGCTCTTGCCTGGGGAGTTGAACACAGGGAAAAATCGGTTATAACAGCCGAAAAGCTGCACATCACAGAACAAGAGCTGGTCTCCTATCTAATAAATGATATCAGTTATTCTCTTGATGATTCAAAAAGGAAAGGGATGGAATTATTTATGAGTTACCTGGCAAGCACAAATATTACTACCTAACTTCACCCTATATATTTTGAGCTGTTACCCATTACGGGTGAATGGCACAATCCGTTTTTTTATAGCTTTACAATCAAACATCCTATTCATGGACCTTAACGATAAAATTGCATCCTTCGACCCTAACGGCTTGGGTGACATTAACGGAAACATATACGGGCTACCTTTCGATACAAGCGAAGCAAGGCTTATTATTCTGCCGGTACCCTGGGAAGTTACCGTTTCGTACCAGGCAGGCACAGCACAAGCACCTGCAGCCATACTCGAAGCCTCTATGCAGGTCGACTTGTTTGATCCCTTTGTTACTGATGCCTGGAAACTGGGCATTGCCATGAAAGAGATCAATCAGCAGTTGAAAGAAAAAAGTGACTTTTTCAGAGAAAAGGCAGAAGAATATATCGATCAACTTGCTCATGGAATTGATCCTTCTCAATCGAAGGCTACGATACAGGTGCTTGACCAAATTAACCAGGCCTGCAAAGAAATGAATGAATGGGTAAGCAAAGAGTCTTCCCAGCTTTTAGCTCAGAACAAAATAGTGGCACTACTTGGCGGAGACCACAGCACGCCTCTGGGGCTGATGAAAGCCCTTGCTGAAAAGAATACTGCTTTCGGAATCCTTCATATCGATGCACACGCCGATCTCAGGGAAGCGTATGAAGGTTTTGAATACTCGCATGCATCTATTATGTTTAATGCAATCAAAATTCCAGCGATTACAAACCTTGTTCAGATCGGCATACGCGATTACTGTGAAACTGAGATGGCCTTAATACTAGCCGACAAACGGATAACAACATTTTTTGACCGCGATATAAAACAACAGCAGTATGAAGGAAAAACCTGGGCAGGAATATGCGACAGCATTATTGCATTGCTTCCTGAAAAGGTTTACCTGAGTTTTGATATCGACGGACTAGACCCTAAATTATGCCCAAATACCGGTACACCGGTTCCTGGTGGATTGGAACTGGAACAAACACTTTACCTGGTCGAAAAACTGGTGCAATCAGGCCGGAAGATCATTGGATTCGACCTCAACGAAGTGGCACCAGGCAATGATGAATGGGACGCCAATGTAGGCGCCCGACTTCTGTATCGGCTTGCTAATATGTGTCTGGTTTCGAACATTTAAGTTTTATGCAGGTGAAAATTATAATTTACAATTGTAGTTACCTGTAAATTATACCATTTCATAAATGCATCGCAATAAAAAATCCGCAGTAAGACTTTTCTTAGCTGCGGATTTTTATTTCAGAGAAGGTCTGAATTTATACTATTTCCTTAACGACTTTTGCTGTTGTTGTTTTGTCATTTCTTCGAGGCGTTTCTGGAAGGATGATTTCTTAACCGTCTTGGTTTTGTTTTCCTGAATGCGTGCATGCAGTTTGTCCTCATTAACGAAACGGCGGATAAGGAACATCTGGGCAAAAGTGAAGAGGTTAGCCAGCATGTAGTAATAACTTAAACCGGCTGAGTAGTTGTTGAAGAATCCAAGGAACATGATAGGCATCAGGTACATCATGGTTTTCATTCCCGGCATTTGCTGGGTTGAACCCATCATATCATTATTCATTTTGGTGTACATAATGGTTGAGATCGTCATGAGCAGTGTAAATAAACTGATATGATTACCATAGAATGTACTTAACAAGGGAATTTGGGTTGTCCACGAATAAATTGAGTCATAGCTCGATAAGTCGGTTGCCCAAAGGAACGATTGCTGACGAAGCTCAAATGAAGCCGGGAAAAACCTGAAAAGCGCAATAAGGATCGGGAACTGAAGCAGCATAGGCACGCAGCCGGCCATAGGATTAACGCCGGCCTTTTTATAAAGTGCCATGGTAGCCTGCTGCTTTTTCATGGCATCATCCTTTTTAGGGAACTTGGCACCGATTTCCTCAATTTCAGGTTTTAGTATGCGCATTTTGGCTGACGAGATATACGTTTTCCAGGCAATCGGAAAAAGAACAATCTTTAATAAAATGGTAAGGATCAGAATGATGATACCATAGTTCATATTGAATGACTCGAGCCAGTTAAAAACAGGAATTACAGCAAACCTGTTAATCCATTGCATGAGGAAAAAACTCCAACCCAGAGGAATCTGGCGTTCGAGATTCATTCCATATTGACGTAATACTTTATATTTATTCGGGCCGAAGTACCACTGCAGGTTATAGGTTTGATCACCATCAATGTTAAAAGGAAGAATATATGCCGATCGCATGGTCTTAACCTGACGGTTTTTATTTTCCTCAGGATAACCTACAGTTTCGATATCTGCACTCTCGAATTTATCACCGGCAATGAGCGTAGCTGAAAAGAACTGTTGCTTGAACGAAACCCATTTAACTGCAGTCGAGATCCTCTCTTTTTCATTTTTTGTTTCACTCAGGTAACTGACTTCACCTGCTATATCCATATAATGAATGGTGGATTGGGTCTGTTCAGTTTTCAGGCTTTTTTCCTGCTGAATCAGAGTTGTATTCCAAAGGAGCGACATATCGCGGGTATTCTGGGCAATGTAGCCTTTCATACCAACAAAATTCACTTTATATCCAACCATGTATTCATTCCCTTTCAGGGTGTATACATATTCGATATAGCTTTTTGATGTTGCAGTATCCGTTTTGCCTGGATAAACCCTAAGTGCAAACTGCACCGAATCTTTACCAGAGACATGGATTGAGTCGGAACCAGCAGTTAAAACAGGAACGAACATCAGGTCGGCAGTATTTAAAGTGCGCAGGTCCTCGGTATTAAACTCAAATCCGAAAACGGAGGAATCACCTTTATAAAGTACAAGAGGCAATGAATCAAATGTTTGATAATCTTTTAGTTGCACTGACCATATCCGACCACCATGAGCTGATATTTTAAGCTTAAGCAGATCACTTTCGAGGGTATAAAACTTTTCATCCGTTTTGGCAATAGCGGCAAAACCACCTGAAACTGAATCAGAAACTGCAACCGCTGAAACTCCAGGGTTATTTTTTGCAATCGAATCGGCAACAGCTTTTTTCACCATTTCGGCCATGGCCGTGTTGAGTGAATCGGCACGCTGAATCTGGCTAATGGAATCAGTTTTTCTTTTTGCGGCCACCATTTCTTCATTCGATGGAGTCATCCAAATGCTGTAGCCTATTAATAATCCAACAATGATTACCAGACCGAAAATATTATTCTTACTCATTTAGTATGTTGTATGTACTTAATTATTTTGTTCCATTTATCTTCACATTCACATACTGAAAGCCAATTATTTATCGATCAGGATGGTTTTTGAAGCCGGCAAAGATACAAAATGTTGGCTTAGAACAAATGCTCGTCTAACCTCTGGTATCAAACTGCTTCCATTTATAGTATAAATTGCATCAGGTGCTATTAAATTCAGGCTTATTCAGACTGAGCTTTCTGGTGCTGTATAGCCGCCTTCACGAAATGTACAAAGAGAGGATGTGGTGAGGCAACAGTACTTTTATATTCGGGATGAAACTGCACGGCAACAAACCATGGGTGGTCTTCTAATTCGATAATTTCGACAAGGTCATTTTGCTCATTAATACCCACCGGTTTCAATCCGGCTTTTTGATAATCAGCCAGGTAAGCATTATTAAATTCGTAACGGTGCCTGTGACGTTCAATAATTTCGGTTTTATGATATACATCCCAAATTTTTGTTCCGGTTTTAATGGTACAGGGATAGGATCCAAGCCGCATAGTACCGCCTTTTTTATTGATTTTCTTCTGTTCTTCCATGATATCGATCACCGGGTAAGGAGTCGACGGATTCATCTCAGTAGAATGGGCATCTTTATATCCAAGTACATTACGACCGAATTCAATCACTGCACATTGCATACCTAAACAGATGCCAAAGAAAGGAACCTTATTTTCACGGGCATACCTGATAGCAGTGATTTTCCCTTCTATTCCTCTCTCCCCAAAACCGGGAGCAACCAGTATCCCATCGAGATCCTGAAGCAGATGCTTGTAAGAATTCTCATCAATGGATTCCGAATGAATCATTTTCAGGTTTACCTTAAACTGATTCTCAGCACCGGCATGGATAAATGATTCGGTTATCGATTTATACGCATCTCTTAATTCAACATATTTTCCAACTAGTCCGATATTCACTTCACCAACAGGGTTTTTCAACTGATGCAGAAATTCCTCCCAGCTCTTAAGGTCAGGTTGTTTGCGGATACGAACCTGCATTTTTTCGAGTACAACCTGGTCGAGCCTTTCATCGCGCATCAATAAGGGGACATCATAAATAGTTTCCACATCAATAGATTCGATGACTGCCGAAGGATTTACATTGCAAAAAAGAGCAATTTTATTCCTAATAGCCTGAGTAAGATGCTTCTCGGTACGGCAAACTATTACATCAGGCTGCACTCCCGACTCGAGTAACATTTTGACTGAATGCTGGGTAGGCTTGGTTTTAAGTTCGCCTGATGATGCCAGGTAAGGAACCAGGGTAAGATGAATCACAAGGCATCGATTCCCAAGTTCCCATTTCATCTGCCTTACCGATTCAATATAGGGTAATGACTCTATATCACCTACAGTCCCTC
Source organism: uncultured Bacteroidales bacterium (assembly GCA_903822525.1). Classification (GTDB taxonomy): domain Bacteria; phylum Bacteroidota; class Bacteroidia; order Bacteroidales; family UBA4417; genus UBA4417. Next base: position 4,976 of record CAIJPI010000110.1, read on the forward strand.
CTATTTCGGTGATTACAAAATCGTAATTGCCACTTGCTCCAAGCAATTGTATGCGGTGTTTTATTTCGTCGGTAATATGCGGAATAACCTGAACGGTTTCACCCAGATAATCGCCCCGTCTTTCTTTGTCAATAACAGCCTGGTATATGCGACCGGTAGTTACATTGTTGGCTTGAGAAGTACGAACATTGGTGAATCTTTCATAATGACCAAGATCAAGATCTGTTTCGGCACCATCATCTGTTACAAAACACTCACCATGTTCGTAGGGATTGAGTGTACCCGGATCAATATTGATATATGGATCCAGTTTCTGGATTGCTACCCTGAAGCCACGGGCAATAAGAAGTTTAGCCAGTGAAGAACTAATGATCCCCTTCCCTAATGATGAGGCGACTCCCCCGGTAGTAAAAATATATTTTGTCTCAGCCATGATGATAAGTATGAACGATTTAATCGGGCAGTATGAATACAAGAAATAATTACTTCGGATTACAAAGTATCCGATATAAGTTTAAATCAATGATGTAATCCGGATTTAAAAACCCGTGCAAAATTACAAATCACTTCTTTGAATTCCTTGAAAATAAATAAAAAAAAAGCCCGATGCGTATCAGGCTCTATAAAAAACACAAACTGCTGTTAATCAGACTACCTTATATGAAGAAATTTCAATGCATTCGGTAATCACATCTTTTATTTCTTCACGAGAGCATGGTTTAGCTAAAAATGCGTTCATCCCAGCATCAGCACATTCGTTGCGCATCAGATCATCAGCATAGGCGGTTATTGCAACAATCGGTATTTCCTTATTAAACGCCCGGATATACCTGGTCGCTTCGATGCCATCAAGTACCGGCATATCAATATCCATTAAAATGGCATTAAAATCTCCTGTCCTGCAGGCCTCTGTAGCCAGTAATCCATTTTCCACAATTACAAAATCCCAACCCAGTTTACTCATGTACCTGTTCATGAGATGTTGATTCATTAAATTGTCTTCAGCAATAAGAATTTTCATAAAAGACTCAAAATTGATTATTGAAGTGCTGCTTACTATAATTAATTCCAAACAGCAGTAAAAGTAATCATTTATTTAGTAAATAAAATGTTTTTATGCAGTACTATTTGCTTACTGCACAATTTAAAATTTTTCCCTTATAAAATTACGAAATATTTATTCTGTTTCGTAACCAAAAGACTCTATTCATTGGCCTTTTCAGTAGATTTCATTAAATGATTCTGGTAAAATTTCAATTCAACCAATCTGAGAGTGCGGGAAAGTTTAACTTTCCGAACCATTGTGAATTGAACCAAACAGTTTTCCAAAATAATTACAGAACAAATTAAGTTACTTAAACATCCAAATCAGAGGTTTTGTTTTCTGTCAATTATTTTTTCACCTTCCTTACATGCTACATTCTATCAAGAAATAATGCAACTGCTATAATATTTTAGGCTTGTCGCCTAAAAATTGAATACGTATTGTGTAAATTCATGTATTAATAATACATTTGCATTCTTATCGTCGGATTATTGTTTAATTTTGAAAGCCAGATATCAATCAGGTAAATAATAATCACCCTGTTATTTTGTTAGTGGATTAATTTGAAATTAACAAACTGATTATCAGACGACAAAAGTAAAAAAACATTTTTCTTTTAAAAAATTACTAAATACACATTTCTTTAACCATCATTTCTGAAAACAATCAAACAATTAACAATCAATATCTTATGAGAAAACTCACTACCCTCTTGTTAAGCCTTTTAATTGTAAGTTTTGCTTTTGGCAAATCCATAACAATTGAAAAAGCCAACCAGGTTGCCAACAATTATTTCGCGATTTATTCGGGAAAGTCAGCTCCCGGTGTTGCAAACAGTTTCAGTAAATCATACAATGGCATCACAACCTATTACGTGTTCAATTACACAGGTGGTGGTTTTGTTGTTGTTTCGGCCGACGATGCTGCCACCCCAATTCTGGCACAATCGAACGAAGGCTATGTAGAAATGGACATCACAAACCCTTCAACAGCATATTGGTTTGACAGTTACAGTAAGGAAATTGCACATATTGTTGCTTCCGAAATGGATAATACCGGATCTCTTGCTGAATGGAATAAAATATTGAACAACGAAATTGATGCTCCACTTCAGGATGTTGCGCCTTTAATTGCAACCAACTGGGATCAGGGTCAATGGTACAATTATTATTGCCCAGCTGCAGCCGGAGGTTCCGGTGGTAAAGTATGGGTTGGATGCGTAGCCACTACCATGTCGCAGATTATGAAATACTATAATTTCCCTGCAACCGGAGTAGGATCACATTCCTATGTTCATGCTACCTACGGACAGCAGTCGGCCAACTTCGGAGCAACCAATTACAACTTTGCTAACATGGGCAATTCAGCTACCAGTTCAAGTTATCAGGAAATCGCTACCATTTCATACCAAGCAGGAGTTTCGGTAAATATGGATTACTCCACTTCAGGATCAGGCGCATTCTCAACCGATGTTCCCTATGCGATGAGTAATTATTTTAATTATGACAACACTACCATTGGCCTGGCTAATAAGGTTGATTATACTACTGCAACATGGAAGGCTTTTCTCATGTCAGAATTAGATGCCAGCCGTCCTTTATATTATTCAGGTAGCGGCCCATCCGGCGGACACGCATGGGTATGCGACGGATACCACAGCAGCGATGGAAAATTCCATATGAACTGGGGATGGTCGGGCGCTTCGAACGGATACTTTGCTATAGGTGCACTTAACACAAGCAATGGCACTTTTAATAACAGCAATTCGGTTGTTTACGGTATAAAACCTGGTAATCCTAACCTTATTGTACGTTTCACCAACCTGTTAGAGAATAATTCCATTCCTTACGGACAAGTATTTAATATAAATGCATCAGTAGTTGCAGGTACGCCTTCAGCCTTTAAACTGTTTATCGACAGCCAACTTGTTTTCACTACCAGCCAAACGACTATTTCCTATCCATGGAATACCGGTACTGCAGGCCTGGGTACACATGCAATCCGAATTGAAGCAATCAGTGGAACTGATACTGTTTATCAGGAAGCAAATATCGGCCTGAGCGAGTGGGTTATCCAGAACAGTGGTTTTGCAACCGCTTCAAGAGGCATACAATACATACATGCTGTTGATTCGTCACTTGTATGGGCTACTGCATATGATGGAAGTGGCGGTGCAGCCACTACCAATGAATTTACCAAAACAATCAATGGTGGCGATACATGGACACCGGGCCAGGTTCTTGGTGGCACAGTATACGGACTCGGCAACATTTGCGGAGTAAGTGCAAACATCGCTTTTGCAGCTGTATATAGCAGCGGCACACAGGATAATACCTGTGGTGTGTACAAAACAAGTAACGGCGGAACAACCTGGACTCATCTGGTAGGTGCTCTTCAGGGATCAGCATCTTTTGCTGATAACGTTTGGTTCTGGGATCAAAATGTTGGTATGTGCCATGGTGATGTAACAGGAACCGGCACAAGTGCTTATTTCGAAATTTATACCACCACCAATGGCGGTACCACATGGACACGTGTTCCAAAGGCAGATATTAACGGAGGCGTTGCAGCTTTATCAGGCGAAGGTGGATGGACATCCGTAATTCAGGCTGTAGGTGCCAATACCATAATGTTCGGAACCAACAAAGGAAACCTTTATATTTCACATGACAGAGGTTTACATTGGACTGTATCCAATACAGGAATTACGCCTATAACTGACGGGGTTCAGGAAATCTGTTTTAAAGACGACATGAACGGATTGGTTGAACAAACCACCACTACTGTAGTTCTCAGAGAAACTCATAATGGCGGAGCTACCTGGCAGACCATTACACCAACTGGTCCTTTCCTTACTTCTGACCTGACTTACGTTCCGGGAACTGATAATACATTTGTTTCGACAGGTGCTGCAGCCGGTTTCACAGGAGCTTCATTCAGTTTTGACGGAGGCTATACCTGGGAACAGTTTATGGGTACCGAAACCGACCAGTTCCTTGCTTGCGACTTTGTTAGCAACCACTGTGGATGGGCCGGCGGATTTAACGTCAGCGCTACCGAAAAAGGAATGAATAAGTATGTAGGTGTTCTTGCACCAGGTTCAGTATTGAATCCTGTTACCAATGTTCTTGCCGAACCATACGACAACAGCGTGCACCTTACCTGGACTGAACCTGTTACCGTTCCGCTGAGCTATAACATTTATCGTAACGATACATTGATCTCCAATTCATTGTACCTGCAATACCACGACTATCCTGTAGCCAACGGACAGCAGAACTATTGTGTAACGGCAGTTTATGCTCAGGGCGAATCCGTAAAATCATGCACCACCGCATGGATTACTGTAGGTGTTCCAAATACAGATGAGGCTGCTTACAAGGTTTATCCAAATCCTGCAACGGAAGTGATCAATGTGGTATCGCCTTTAAAATTCAGCGAAGTACGTCTGATCAATAACCTGGGACAGATTGTTTACCTCAACAATAATGGAGGAACTAACCTGCATATCCTTACTGCCGGTATCGATCCGGGCATGTATATACTGCAGATATATTCAGGCAACCGCGTTATTTCGAAGAAAGTTTCGATTAACAGGTAGGAAGACAATAAATTAGATTTTAAGAGCCGGGATGATCTCCCGGCTTTTTTTATTTACCAGTTGACCTGATTATGAAAGGCAAATATGCTATCCAGATAAACAATTTAAGCCCATATAAAGAGCATAGAATCACAGGAACAGAATAAACCTGAGCCGAAAGCACGCAGAATAAAGCAGGTAGTCAACACTAATAAATTTTTCCAGCCGATTTCACTACTTGCTTTGATAAATAGATCTGAATATAAATTTCCGACTTGTACAAAGTGTTTCCCGATTTCATGCACCGAATCCGAAAATCGTTAGTATTTCAATCGGCGGTTCCAAAAAATAATCTGCATAAAAAAAAAATCTTTTAGTCATTACAGCAATCGCCTTTACACGGTCGTCACTGGCACAGAAACAGGAGTATATTATTTCATCGCCTTCAGGCAGCAAATTCACACATATAAACAAGGACGGTGAAACCATCATTCCCGACGGAGACAAAGTAACACCCTCAGGAAGGGAGAGAAGGAATAAAAGACATGAAAGAAGATTATGATATCCGGGTTCAAAACATTAGAAATGTCCATTAAGCCAATATTCGAAAGTTATGGCATCGCTTTACAAACTCGAAAGAGATGTTCTCAACCTTTTCGCGAACCGTTCCGGCCTTTAATTGATTTTATCAGGTAATCCTCTCACTGGCCAGGTATCCCATGGAATTCAGGATAATAATCTTAGGAAATAAATTAATCTCTTTCGCAAATATGCCTATAATTTGTAAGCGTATCCCAATCCTACTATAAAATCAGTTCCCGGATTGCTCACGTTTACTTCTTTCTGAATCATATAAAAAAGATCAATTTTCTGGTGCTTCGAAATTTCATAATCCACCCCTGCCATAGTGCGTATATTGTCGAAAACTTTAGTGCGGGGATAGTTGAGCGGCGAAAACAACTCAACTGAAATATAAGGCGAAAATAGCTTATTGAGGTTCCAACTTATGCTAAGTTTATTACGCGAATAATATATTGGAATTCCACCATCCGATGCCCGGCCTATATCGTCATATTCGTCCTGCAAACGGCTGCGGAACTGGATCTGAAATGGTTTTATTTTTTTTTCATACTTCACATCCACATAAAACTTGTGCCTGAAACTGTAATAGTTATCTGTTCTCCGTTTTTGAATATACCTGTAATTTACAGCCAGCTGAAAATGCTTATTCAACTTATAGCCTAAGCCGGCTTCAGTAAAAGCTGTTCCAAGTTCTGTAATATTTTCGTTAAAACGTAATTCCTGGGCAATACAGGCAGTTAGTTTCTTAGCCACTTTTACTTCAAAGCTTGCCGAAGTCCACAATCCTGCATCCCTAACCTGCCCTTTCAATGGCGAGCCAGAAAGCAGGCCAAGCAGAAAAACAAGAATAACGAGAAAATGAACTGTCCTTGAAACCATACCCGGTTGGTTAATTCTTATAAAAATAAATGGTTATGGTTGTGGCATCTTTCAGAAAATCAAAGGACATGATCGAAAAACGGTGTATATTAAACCCAGTGCGTTTACGCAAATCCTCCAGCAGCAATCCATGGTTTTCAGGTTTTATATTTTCGCTGTTTTCATAAATAACCACTTTCGAAAACTCTTGTTTGAAAACTATAGGGTGATCTAAAATAAAGATAAAGACAGCAAAAATAAGATTGAACACCAGGATAGGAATCAGGTTTAGCCCTATTGCGTTAATCAGACCAAGTGCAATTGCAATCAGGAGGTAAGTCATTTCCTTCATCGAAATTCCTTCGGTACGGTACCTCAGCATCGAAAATACCGCAAATAACCCAAAGGCTGCACCCATCGAGATATTCGTTTTATTTAAAACAAACGTTATGATAAAAATGATAATGTTAAAAAGGAAAAATGTAAACATAAACTCCTTGTTCCGGTAGTTCGGGAAATAAATAAGCCCGAAAATGATCAGCATCGTTGTGATATCGAATGCAATACCATAAAAGAAGCGTTTGTTCAGGGTTACTACCTCCTTATCCTTATCGTATTTAATATCCGTCTGAACGTCAGGATTTACTGTTACAGCAGAATTTTTCAGTTCCGACTGTTGTTGGGTTGCTTGCGCTAGTGCAGGGGTATAACCTGAAAATAATCCGAAAAATAAAAGTAAAGTCAGTACCCGTTTAAAGTATTTCATATCCAAGTTTATTTAATGCATTTATTTTTTGTTTGAAACGGTTGGCTTTCAGATTTTTATTCAGGCATGCAACCCCTATGCAGTATTTGCTTATATAATTCTTATGCTGGTGATTTATTTTCATTAGCTGCCCGAAAGGCGAAACTGAGTGATTTTCCTGCTTAACTTCTACTATGACCATTCTTCTGATCTGTTTCTCCTGGCCACGACTCAAATATCTCAGATTAGTATCGAATGTCAGCCTTTCATTCGCTTGTTTACTCACAAGAGTCAAGCGATCAAAGTAAACCCGCAGAGAAGGTATATAATTTTTAAACTCACCGGGGGCATTCGCCCTGATATATTCAATCAAAGTTTCATCAAGAATCTCAGGAATAGCGTCAACCGGAATACGTCTCTTTACAGTACGGTGGGTGTTGGTTTTTGATTTTATTTCGAAGAAAGCAGCCCCTGAATCAAGATACTTGCGGCACCTCAGTTTAAACCTGTTAAGTTTTCCGTTATGGTGCATTTTGTAAAGATGAAAATCAGCTGTATCGAAATACAGTGTTTCGTAAGGATGAACTGATTTCCCGGAAATCACAAGTACTTTATATTGAGTATTGATTGCTGACAGGTATTCAAGCAACTGATCTTCATTAATAACATATTTTGTATCAACCCTGTTTAGCAACTCCACATGATTCATCTCTTCGAGGCTAATCGGCATAAAACCTGCTAGAATTGAAAGGAGATCACTCATGAAGAATAAATTGTGTCGGGAATTCAGGTTAAAATAACTTAAGTGTATTTGATATCAAAGACTGTAACTGCTTATCTGAATATTTTCATATCTTCAACCTCTACGCTTTGCTTATTATGCTCTATGATTACTTTACTCAGTACTGGATAAATTCCTGACGGCATGAGTAACGTAGAGTCTTTTGAATAAACATAAACAGTGTATTCGCCTGTACGCAGGTATTTAAACTCATAGATGCCTTCATAATTGCTTCTTACCCGCTGTGTATAGCTATGGTCATCCCCGTAAATGATATAGACATCCTCATCAGCTCCGGGATAAATACCCTTCAACTGGGTAAACTCAGCATTGTAATCGTATGTTACAATCTTTCCGTAAATAGTTGAATTCCCGCCATCTCCGGCTTCCTTTGAGCAGGAAAACAAGGTTGTAATTAACAGAAAAACCACCAAAACATATAACGTCTTATTCATTTAACAGTAATTTAATGATTTGATAACGCTGAACAAGTGGCAAAAGTATAAAAAATAAGATGCAGATATATAAAAATCAAGCCTTATTCAGCTTATAAATTAATGCCAGCCGGTTTTTAAAATAAGGGCCCCTGCTGCGAGTAAGCCTAAACCTAAACTTGTGCATAATATTTTAGATAGTATTATATATGAGTTTTTTGAAAACAATCATTAATTTCATTTGTTTATAAATAATCAAATACATTAACGGAGCAGGAATAATTGTATTAGTCTGTATACCATTGCATTAGTATACAATCAGGATCATTCTCATCATACAGAATATAGTCTCATAAACAAATCTATTCACTTACTGATTCAAACAATTAAATGGAATATACCAATCATTCTGCCGAAGCATCTCTGCCTGTTAAGGGTGTGCAACTACCGTTTCAGCAATTCCTCCAAAACTTTAACAACACTTTGGATCGCGTGTTTCATCAACGCGCCGACATAAACGACATCGAAACACGCAGGGGATTGCCTCCTTTTGTTATGCGTGAAATTCTATCAGCCGATCCTTTCCTGGCCTTTATTCCTAAAGCCTATGGAGGACGAGGTGCTTCCACCTATGAAGGAATCGAAATTATTTCAGCGGCGTCGTACGAATCGCTAGCACTTGGCCTTACTCTGGGAATCAACTGGGCACTTTTCCTTCAGCCGGTGGGCAAGTATGCCAACCCGGGAATTAAACAATCCGTATTTAACGGCTTTATTGCCGATAAAAAAATGGGTGGTTTAATGATCACTGAACCGAACTTTGGCAGTGACGCATTAAATATGCAGACTTCATTTACCGAAGAGGAAAAATATTATCACCTCAAAGGGACAAAACATTGGGCAGGACTTACCGGCTGGGCTGATTACTGGCTGCTGACAGCACGCCGCAAAACTGCCGGAGGTGATTTAATGCGCGACATCGACTTTTTTATTTGCGATAATAATAAGACCGGCCAGATGATTGAAGTTGAGGAATACTTTGAAAATCTTGGGCTATACATGATACCTTACGGCCGGAATAAAATAGATGTAAAGATTCCACACCTGTACCGGCTCGAACCTGAAACTACTGGCATATCTATGATGCTCGACACCTTGCACCGCAGCAGGCTCGAAATCCCTGCCATGGCATTGGGCTTTATTAAGCGCATGCTCGACGAAGCTATTACACACTGCCAGACTCGTCTGGTCGGCACCAAAAGCCTTTTTAAATACGACCAGGTACAGCAGCGGCTGGCAAGCATACAGTCAGCATATACCATTACATCGGCCATTTGCGCTCACAGCAGCGATAATGCCGGCGTAGCCATCGACCTGGCACCTCACGGCTTAAAAGCCAATTCAGTAAAGACTGTTGTTACCGATATGATGCAGGATGCCGCACAACAGCTTTTTCAGCTGGTAGGTGCAAAAGCATATAAGCAGAATCATATTGCAGGCCGTGCCATTGTTGATAGCCGTCCCTTCCAGATTTTTGAAGGCTCTAATGATATTCTGTATGCACAGATTTCGGAGGCCGTAGTCAAATTAATGAAACAGGCAAAGGAGAATAATCTTTTCCAGTTCCTGAAAAACTACTCACTTACCGAAAAATCAGTAGAGCATATTAAAGAAATACTGAATTTTAACCTGGATATGCAGCTTCCTCAGCGTAAACTTGTTGAACTTGGCAAAGTACTGGGACGTATAGTAACAATGGAAATGGTGATTGACCTGGGTAACAAGGGATTTAATCCGGAGTTGATTTCGAATAGTATAAATATGATAAAACAGGAACTCAACCACCTGATTTCGGCCTACTCATATACAAATACCACCCTGGTTCTGGCTGATTATAAGGAGGATAGCCACTGGAGGAGTTTTGTGAGGAAGTAAGAATCGAAAATTTATTTACTTAATAATCAGTTTTGTATTTTCGAATCAAGCGTTGGTCTGAATTTCAATCCAACAGATGCTTTTCAGCATTTTGCTTACATCTATCTTTTAAAAACTACATCTTGAATAAATCCGGCATAAGTGGTTGACCACTGATGCCGGATTTACCTACAATGGTTATATCTGGTAGTGTGACTTTAATTAAGATACTAATTATACTATCAGGTATGATTGAATAGAAAAGGTGTCTTGATTCCTAAAAAAAGCACTCTTGAAAGAAACAAAGTCTCGGTTATGGTGATCACGAAATAACTCCGTTTAGTATTTGACGATTTTTTTAATTGCTACCTGCTTATCTGCCTTCAGGTGGCAACAGTAAACTCCCGGTTGGAGTCCTGATATATCAAGGGTGTTTTTTACCGGCTTTACATGAAGCACCAATTGACCGGTCTGGTTGTAAATTTCCACTTCATCAATAACGGCCGTGTTTTTAGCGGAAATCGTCACTATCCGGTTTGCAGGATTGGGATACAGGTTAATCGATAATCCGTTCGCCCAAATAGGTTCACCAATTGAGACATTCGTTTTTAACTCAACGGCCCCAATCTCAGGTTCTGTATTTTCATATGGTCGTGCCTCTCCATCAAAATCAAATAATGGACAATTGTACGTTACACCATCAATTTCCACGGATGATTTACCTTTATTCAGAAGCGGACTTCCAAATGTAAGGTGGTATCCGTCAGTTTCGAATTCCGGGTCAACATTCATATTACCCTCGCCCGGCCACAAAGTACTGCCCTGCACATCCGAATATCTAACTTTGAGGGTGCTTCCTACCTGATAAATAGATGCATTAGTTAGCGCTGTATTATCCCATAGTATTGTATTAATAACAACCGCTTTGGCATCCGCAA
>CAIJPI010000111.1 GCA_903822525.1 uncultured Bacteroidales bacterium
AGAAATCCGGTTAATCCTGAAACACGACTGCAAATGGCTTGCTGAACTCGTTGGCGCCGATTTAGAAATTGAAGTATTCGAAGAAGATTTTGTACTCCTCAAAATGGATAAAAAAAACATGCTTCAGGTCGCCGATAACCTAAATTAACGGTTGGAGCGTTTTGAAATTCATTAAACAGATATCCAGTTAAAAAGGCTAGGTTCATTGTGGGTAGAAACGGAAATTGTTTTCCAATATGGAATTTATTCCTAAATACGGACAACCAATCTCAAAACCTGAAGTAATTCTGAAAAACAGAATAAACTATTTAAACTATTTTTTACATATAGATAATTTGATATTGAAATCTGATTATTGAGAAATCCTGGATATAGAATTCAATGATTGTAAGGTGTCGCCTTGTCGTTAGCAAATAATCCTCAATTCTTTACTTTGTCGGCTATTTTCCAGGAAATAACTCCAATATTTTTTCTTTCCTGAAACTAAAAATCTGCTTGACCTTGTTATTTACAAAAACACGGTCTGCCAGGCGGCCAAAAATTCCAAAAGGAACACTGTAATATAAAATATCCCGCATTTCGACTCCGCCATCCACTTCCCTGAAATGATGTTCGTGATGCCAGAGCCTGTATGGCCCCATGCGTTGTTCATCAATAAAGAAATTATATTTGTTTACCTGGGTGATTTCTGTCAGCCAGTTCAGTTTCAGGCCCGAAATCGGACTAACCTTATACGAAATAAACATTCCGGGATACATTTCCTTTTGAACGGAGGATGTTATCTGAAATCCCATTCCGGGAGGAGTTATTCTGGAAAGATTAGAAGGTGATGAAAAAAAATCCCAAACTACTTCCATACCTGCAGGTACAAACTGAAAAAATTCAAACTTTCGCATTGTTTAACATTTTACTAATAAACATTAAACGCTTTAAGATCGCAATAGTTCGAATTGTCCAAGACTGGTTTGTATGAAAGTTTCAGTTTCGGGGTACAAGGGTAAAAGCAACTTAGAAAAAGTAACTTCTGGCTTCCGATTTCAATAGGTCGAGCGCACTCTTTATCAGAGATTGTTCAGTCTCAATATCATTTACAAGCATCAGGCTTGCCAGATCGGCCGAAGTTGCTTCGGGAGTGAGTTTCATAGCAGCCATATTTATTCGTCTTATGCTTTCTTCGCGTGCATTTCGCATCATCTCCCAGGCTTTATCCGAAACATACAGTTGTTGCGAAAGATTGTGTTCAAACTCTGAGCGGATAGACTGAACAAGAGCAGATTGCAGCTGGGTAGCCGACATTCCGGGTAAATTGGTACGCACCAGCAGTCCGGCAGGTTCAATGCGCTCAAGCAGCAGTACAAGCCTTTCGTATGCCTGCATGCGAACCGGAAGGCTGATCTTGTGTACATCCAGTTTAAGCTGCATCTTGGTTTTCTCCGCCTCACTCGTGAGAAACATTTTCAGGAGGAAATATGCTGCAGCGAGCACAACCAGGGATGGAACGGTATATTTCAATAATTCGAAAAAAGCCTGCATACTGTTTTGAGTTTACCTGCAAATTTCGGAAAAATTGCTCATCTATTTTTATACTGCAATCAAATTGCCAATAAAATTACAATAACACAAAGAATAATTTCCCATACAGGATGTCGTCAGGTCCATAATAACCTCGTTTCAGTATAAATTGAATTATCCATAATGGCTTTCAGGTATATTAAACCTACGAGTCTGAGCCAAGGTTTCTCTGAACTATTTCCATCACCTGCAAAACAGATCCGTTTTCTTTTATAAAACAACATAACTCCCTATCATTATGCATCTTAACTATTTATAACCTTATTTAAACAAGAAACAATAGCCCAAAAGCACCTAAGCAGATAATAAATTTTCTATTTTTGCCATGAATGAATTTTAAACCCATCATCGATGAACTACTTGTCAGACAGGATTAACCTGCTTGCCGAATCGGAAACGTTAGCAATGACCCGCCGCAGCCGCGAACTTCGCGCTCAAGGCTTTGATGTTATCAACCTCAGCATCGGCGAACCCGATTTTGATACACCTGATTATGTTAAGGAAGCTGCAAAAGATGCAATCGACCAGAACTTCTCACATTATACTCCGGTTCCGGGTTACCCCGAACTAAGGCAGGCTATTGCCAATAAACTCAAACGCGACAATGGGCTTGATTATAAAGCCGAACAGATTGTTGTCTCTACAGGTGCAAAACAATCATTAGCCAATGCTATACTCTGTCTGGTAAACCCTGGTGAAGAAGTCCTCATTCCGGCACCTTACTGGGTTTCGTATAAGGAAATGATTAAACTTGCCGGGGCAAAAGGTGTTTTTATCGAAGGTGGTATTCAGACTGATTTTAAAGTCACACCCGAACAAATAGAAGCTGCTATTACCCCTGAAACTAAGTTGTTTATGTTCAGCAGCCCCTGTAATCCGTCAGGAACTGTTTATTCGTTCGACGAGTTGAAAGCCTTCGCCGACGTATTTGCCCGGCATCCTCAGGTTTTTATTATTTCGGACGAGATTTACGAAAACATAAATTTTATAGGAAAACATCACAGCATTGCTTCATTCGAAAATTTACGCGACAGGGTAATCGTTATCAACGGCCTATCTAAAGGCTTTGCCATGACAGGCTGGCGTTTGGGCTATATGGCAGCAAACAGCGAAATAGCTAAAGCATGCGATAAACTGCAGGGACAGATCACTTCAGGAGCGTGTTCAATTACCCAACGGGCTGCCATTGTTGCTATGAATACTGATCCTGCTGAAAGTACTGATATTAATATGATGGTTGAGGCATTCAGATACCGCCGCGATCTGGCTATAAGCCTGTTCCGTGAAGTGCCGGGCATCAGGTTGAATGTTCCCGAAGGCGCTTTCTACCTTTTCCCTGAAGTAACAGCTTATTTTGGCAAATCGACAGGAGACCGCATTATTCTTTCCGGATCTGACCTATGCGATTATCTGCTCGATACCGCATTTGTTGCTATTGTTCCGGGATCTGCTTTCGGCACCCCGGATTGCATACGTATTTCGTACGCAGTATCCGAAGATACACTGCGTGAGGCCATTAAGCGGATCAGCAGTGCACTTTCGAACTTGAAATAGCAACAACATCTTTAAACTCGATATCCTACATCCTCACTATAAGCTACATTCCGGAATATGATCATCACAAAAGAAGAAATCACCCGTCTGTTCAATACATTCAATACCTGCAAGGTGATGGTGATCGGAGATGTGATGGTCGATTCGTACCTGATTGGCAAAGTTGAGCGTATTTCGCCCGAGGCGCCTGTACCTGTAGTTGCTCTTAAGCAGAGAGATAACATGCTTGGTGGTGCTGCCAATGTTGCTTTGAACATTAAATCACTGGGTGCTGAAGCAATATTATGCTCAGTTATAGGGAATGATAAACAGGCTGAAATCCTTCTTGACCTGATGGCAAAAGTAGGCCTTAATACAGAAGGTATTATACAAAGCAAGGAAAGAATAACCACCACTAAATTCAGGATAATCAGCAACCGTATGCAAATGCTGCGCGTTGACGAGGAAATGGATACAGATCTGAATCAGGAAGAATCAACCAACCTGATAAATTGTGTACGTAATCTTATTGCAACCCAGAAACCGGATGTAATTGTTTTTCAGGACTACAATAAGGGTGTATTATCGCCTTATGTAATCGAAAAACTGACAGGCATGGCAGCTCAAGCCGGCATTCCTGTTGCAGTTGATCCGAAGAAAAAGAATTTTACCAGCTATAATGGAGTCACACTCTTCAAACCCAACCTGAAAGAAGTCAGCGAAGGCCTGAAATCTGAGATCAACCCCACCTCTATTGCAAGCCTCCAGAAAGCAGCACAGTTTCTGCATACCAGCCAGGATATAGAATCGGTTATGATTACTTTATCTGAACATGGTGTTTTTATCAGTTCTAAAAAGCCGGATGGATACATTTCAAAAATAATTCCGGCCGTAATGCGGAACATTGCGGATGTATCAGGTGCCGGCGATACAGTGGTTAGTGTAGCAGCTTTATGCCTTGCCTCTAAAACAGATCCTGTACTAATGGCAGCTTTATCAAATATAGCCGGTGGACTGGTTTGTGAACAGGCAGGCGTTGCTCCGGCCGATAAAGGCCGTCTCCTTGCTGATGCCATTTCAGAGTTAACCTAAGCCAGCTATTCAAATACAACATAAAATTCGTCATCTGTTGAAATTAAAGGCAAGCGCTGATATTATCCGCTTGTGCACTTAACCGAAGATTCTTCCAAATACAAAGCATGTCCAAACCTCCAATCACTCAAACACCTGGCCGGAAACAACAAGTTCAGGCAATGTTCAATCACATTGCAGGCCGTTATGATTTATTGAACCATTTATTATCAATGGGCATTGACAGGGGTTGGAGAAAGAAACTTGTAAAACTGATGGCCCGGGATAATCCCCGGCGAATTCTCGATTTGGCCACCGGCACGGCTGACCTGGCAATTGCAGCCGTTAAAATAAATCCCGAAAATATTACCGGTACGGACATTGCAGAAGAAATGCTGGCTATAGGGCAGGAGAAAGTAAACAGGCTGGGGTTGGGAGATAAAATAACCTTGTTAAAAGCAGATTCGGAGAATCTCCCTTTCAAAGATGCTGAATTTGATGCTGCTATGGTTGCATTCGGGGTACGTAACTACGAAAACCTTCCCAAAGGATTAAGTGAGATGTGCCGTGTGTTAAAGCCTGGGGCAAGCGCCTTTATTCTCGAATTCTCGAAACCCCGGAAATTCCCGGTCAAACAGCTCTTTGGCTTTTACTCCAGGTTTATATTGCCTGCTATTGGCCGCCTCGTATCACGTCATAGCACTGCATATTCCTATCTTCCCGAATCGGTTGCCGCATTTCCACAGGATGATCATTTTATAGAAATTATGCTGGAAGCAGGTTTCAGCAAGGCTGAATTTATCAGCCTGAGTTTTGGAATAACAAACCTGTATATCGGAAGAAAATAAACTAATTATTCTTTTTATACACAAATTTTAGTCTGTAAAGGTGAATTACATACTAAATGTTATTTTGCTCCGTTTGTGTAGCAACACTTTAAAACATTCATGTTCCGTACAAATAAATTTCTGATTTTAATGATATTGCTTTGCTTTACAAGCAGGGCTTTTCCCCAATCCAGACTGGTACCCAACAAACCCGATTACGATCTGGCGCCCTATCATTTTGGATTCCTTTTAGGAATTAACGAAATGCTTTTTACCATAAAATCTAATCCCGGCTATCAGAATAAATTTTATTACAACAACACTTCAGGACAATCACTGCCAGATCAGAACAGCGACTCTGCACTGCTTTTTAATATGGAAGCTACCCCAACCTTTGGTTTTGTGATCGGTATTGTTGGCAACCTTCGGCTGGGAGAGTATTTCGATATGAGATTTACACCATCTCTTACTTTCGGTGAACGAAACCTGGATTATTCTATAAAGAACTATTATCATATTGATGCTGAACCTCAGATGCTGCGGGTAACAAAAAATATTCAGTCGACATTTGTCGAATTCCCATTGTGGGTAAGGTATAAAGGCAAACGAATCCACAATGTGCGGCCCTATGTTCTGGCAGGCGGGAAATGGGCGCTCGACCTTGCATCGAATGCCAAGAAAAAAGCCGATAATGCTGCCGCTTATGTATTTATTAACCGCAAGGATATTTATGCACTGGGAGGTGTCGGTTTTGATTTTTATACAGCCTATTTCAAATTTGGAACCGAAATCAGCATGTCGTATGGCCTGTTTGATATCCTGAAACGCGACAACTCCATTTATACAGGAGCCGTCACCAGCATGAGCTCTAAAATATTCCAGATTTCATTTACTTTTGAATAATCTGGTTCTACTACGAATTTAATGGAAATAGTTTTTAAAAGGATGGAAGTCCGAAGACCGAAGAAAGTATCAATTTGGAATGGGTCCTATTGAAAGTTAACATTTATACAAATGCAATTGGTCAACAATTCCCAATTTAAGGATAAATGAAGTTTCCAGTTAAACTTCCGACTTCTGGCTTCCAACAAAATATTTTTACCCACTAAATTAGCAGTAGAACCAATAATCTTAATCTTTACCCGGAACAATCCATCCTCACAGATGTTTGTAAATGCTGTACCCGGCAATTAACAGGTATGGGTCGGAAGTAATTGATTTATCCTTATCAGAAATTTTCATGCGTAAAGAAGTTGAAATCGCAATGACGCCCAAACAGGCTTCCGACCCCTCAGGATGGAAAACTGCCTTTGCACATGCTCTCCGTATTCAGCCAGGCCGAATCAAATACCTTAATCCCATACAACGTTCGGTAGATGCCCGTTCGAACAAGATAAAAATCCGGCTAAAAGCAGAATTATTCATCGACGAACAACCGGCAGAGATCCGAAAATACATCAGACGGAGTTATCCCGATGTAAGTCATAAAACACCGGTTATTATTGTCGGAGCAGGTCCGGCAGGACTTTTTGCTGCACTCACGCTGATTGAGAATGGGATGAAACCTATCCTTATCGAACGCGGTAAAGATGTAAAAGCACGTAAATTCGATATTGCCCAGATTAACCGGGAACACATAGTAAATCCTGATTCCAACTTTTGTTTTGGCGAAGGTGGTGCAGGTACTTACAGCGATGGGAAACTCTATACACGATCGACCAAACGGGGAAATGTAAACGAAATCCTTTCTGTTCTGGTATCGCATGGCGCTGATGAGGATATACTGATTGACAGTCATCCGCATATAGGTACAGATAAACTTCCTGCTATTGTTGCAGCAATGCGTCAAACCATACTTGAAGCAGGGGGAGAAATATATTTTAATCGCAGGATCACCGAAATAATAATACAGAACGGCCGGATAAAAGGCGCAGAAGATAAAAGCGGTAACCGATACGAGGCACAGGCTATCATCCTTGCCACCGGGCATTCGGCGCGTGATATTTATGAGTTATTACACCTCAAAGGCCTTACCATCGAAGCCAAAAGTTTTGCTCTCGGTGTGAGGGCCGAACATCCGCAGGCTCTGATTGACAGTATTCAATACAGGCAGTCGCCCCGTGATCCGTTTCTACCGGCTGCGCCTTACAGTCTTGTCAAACAAGTAGATGGCCGCGGTGTATTTTCATTCTGCATGTGCCCCGGAGGGATCATTGTACCTTCAGCCACCGAAGCCGGGCAGGTAGTTGTTAACGGTATGTCGAACAGCAGGCGGAATTCGCCTTTTGCCAATTCGGGAATCGTAGTTCAGATAGACCCTTCAGATATTTCTCATCTGTCAGCGTTCGGGCCGTTTGCTGGCCTTGAATTTCAGCGTCGCGTTGAAGATGCCTGCTGGAGAGCCGCGGGTATGAGCCAATCAGCACCGGCACAGCGGATCAGCGATTTCACCAAAGGGATAACATCATCATCTTTACCCGATTGTTCGTATAACCCAGGCATTGTTTCAGCCCCATTGCACGAAATACTCCCTCCCTTTGTTTCCGGCAGGCTGCAGGAAGCTTTTCTACAATTCGATAAAATGATGAAGGGATATCACACTTCCGAAGCTGTGATACTGGGTACCGAATCACGTACATCATCACCCATAAGGATTCCTCGTAATGCTGAGACACTTGAGCATATCGATGTGGCCGGGTTGTACCCATGCGGTGAAGGAGCAGGATATTCAGGCGGCATCGTTTCGTCAGCCATGGATGGAGTAAACTGCGCGCTGGCAGTTGCGAAAAAATATAGAAAACAATCCGCGCAATCAGTTAAATATTAGTTTACATTTATACCCGAAATGGCTTGCCTGAAACTGTATTTTTTCCGTATTTAATGATTCTGAAAGGAGGATTGATTATCAAATACAGCAACAAGCAAACAGGTATTCCTCAACACTACTCCATTACTGCCAGCATTCTCCTCAAACAGCGACTGATATTTATTTATTAATTTTCGGGGATTCTGATCACCTCTAAAAACCTCATAACGTATGATGGATGTGTTACCTAACGACGACCTTTTCCCAGGACTCAGGAAAAAAGCTGCCTTTAAACAGGATGTTTACAATACTACCCTCGAAACTTTTCGCCTCTTTAAATCGGTGTTAACCGAAATGGCTGAAGAATACAGGCAGAAATACAAGAGTGAAACCATACAGATACCTTTTGAATACCGCGACAAGGGCGAATTTGAGGCTGAACTGCGATTCGGAGGCGATGTTCTGATTTTCACAATGCATACCAATATTTTCGAGTTTTCGCGCAACCATGAAGTGATGAAAACCAGCTATATTCATGAAAGCCCCGATCGTTCCTATTGCGGAATCATAATGATCTTCAACTTCCTGGCCGACTCATTCAAATACAACAGGATGAATGATCTGGGATATATGATTGGACGGATCTTTGTAAATAAAGAGAGTCATTATTTTGTTGAAGGTAAACGAGAAGTAGGTCAATTGTACAACAACTTTCAGTCGTCGGTGATTACGCGCGAAACAGTAAGGCTCATCCTTGAATCAGCCATTCGGTATACCTGTAATTTCGATCTGCTTACCCCTCCGTACGAGGCCTTGAAAATGATCACGGTTGCCGATATCCAGAACACACTCGACAATATGAATATTACAACCGGTAAAAGGCTGGGTTTCCGCTTTCAGGGTGATCACGAGGAAATCAGCTAAAGGTTGATTCCGGTAAAAATCAGACCATACAATTACCTTTAAAAAAATATTTAATCAATTAATTCCCGGATAAAACCATCCCGGGTGTAATTAAAATGATGCCGGTATGGCCAGCTCCAAAAATAATGATTCATTAACTTTTCGTGAAATTACGTACACTATCCAGTTGAAGGATAAAGATTCAGGTTTTCATGAGGTGTATGATCTGTTACGTTCCGAATTGACCAGGTTTGAAGCTTCACGAAAAAAAAGTGATTTAACTGAAAATCCTATCCGCGATTTCTTGAAAATCAATATAGAGCGAAGCATCGTCATCAGGGAAAATACAAGAGTTTATTTTATTGATTACCAGGAGAAAGGATCCTTTTCAATCAGCTTTACTCTGCTTCTGATAACTCAGTATATAAACTATGGTACCGTGCGGCGCGCTCTCGATTACCTTCTGAAGGATACCATTGGAGATTATTTTGAAGAATTAATCGAAAGGCATATGCCCGTCAGCATAACCATTGAGTCAGCCGACAACGAACTCTATCAGATACCGGGGAGCAATCTTGAATATAAATCAGAGCATCAACCGGCTCAAAGAGATTGGTTGCCTCTCTTCATTGCATCAATAGCCTTACTGATAGCGATAAGTATTGGAATGATTGGGTTTTACAGGATGAGCAATCCACCAGATCAGAATAAGACATCAAATGACTACAGAGACAAATATTTTGAACTACTTATTGAAAAGAATATACAGCAGGCTCTCGCGAAAGAAAAAACTGATTTCCTCTTCCAGAACAGGATAAATTCCTTGCAGGATACAGTGAAAGGCACAATATTTCATTAATAAAATTGACATACAAGAAAAACGTATTACTTTTAGGTTGGTTTTAAATAACGTTTATGAAATTAATCTACCTGCCCCTCGTATTACTGACAGTTCTTTCGTTAGCCGCAACTGCACAAAAAAATCAGGGTTCTTCAGAACTGAGTCCTTTATCGGAAACTGAACTTCTGAAACTTGCATCTATACCAGTATACCAGACTGGGATCACTGATCAGGCCACCACTCTGCCATATACAGTTGATAATACCCTCCAGCCCTATTTCCGTCCTCTGTTTAACCAATCAGGACTCGAATGCGGGCAAGCTTCGAGTATAGGGATGAATTTCACCTACGAAATAAACTGGGCCAGGAACCTTCCGGCCAACATTACCCAAAACCAGTATGCTACTCATTTTACTTATGATTTTATAAATGGAGGCAGCGATGCCGGTGTAAGTTATTTCGAAACATGGGAAATCGTGAAACGCTGCGGAAACCCAACAGTAGCTGACTATGGCGGGCTTTCGACAGGCGGAGCCTCACGGTGGATGACCGGTTACGACAAATACTACAATGCCATGCATAACCGGATTTCGGACGTTTATGCGATTAACGCAGGCGATCCTGATGGATTAAATACACTTAAAAACTGGATCTATAATCATTCGAATACATCCTCAATCGGCGGGCTGGCCAACATCTATATCCAATACAAAACCCCTGATGCACAGCTTGCTGCCGGAACACCCGAAGAAGGCAAATGGGTGATCACCACCTGGGGAGGTAGCCCTAATCATGCTGTTACACTTGTTGGGTACAACGATTCCATCCGTTACGATTACAACAACGACGGGCAGTACACCAATACCATAGATATCAACGGCGATGGGATCGTGAATATGAAAGACTGGGAAATAGGCGGTTTCAGACTGGCTAATACATATGGAGGCATAAATAACTGGGGCAATTTGGGATTCTCGTATGTGATGTACAAAACGTTTGCCGATAATCTGGGGAGTGGCGGAATATGGAATCATGCGGCACACATTGTCAAAGTGAAACAAGATGTTACGCCAAAATTAACCTACAAAATCACCCTGAAACACACTTCACGAAATAAGCTTACCATCATGGCCGGAGTTTCACAGAATCTTGCAGCCACCGAGCCTGATGCCATGCTTAACCTGCCTATTTTCGATTTACAGGGAGGCGATAAATATATGCTTGGAGGCATAACCGAAGCCGATAAGACCATTGAATTCGGAATTGACGCTACACCTCTGCTGAGCCATATTGAACCGGGACAGGCTGCCAAATTCTTCCTTTCGGTACTCGAAACCGATCCCACGGCCCTGGCAACCGGACAAATCATTTCTTTTTCTTTGGTTGATTATAACGGAACAACAACCACCATTCCATGCACCAGCATCAATGTGCCTCTCGTCGAGAACGGGCTCACTGTACTGACAATCACTCATACACCGAATCACTCGCGTCCGTCCATTACAAATACCTCAATTCCTGAAGCAAAAATATACGAGCCTTTCAGCCAGCAAATGAATGCCACAGGCGGAACCCCTTCGTACAGATGGAAATTTTTATGTGATTATACCGAAACGCCAGTGCCTACAACCTTTCCTACTGTTACAGCCCAGCAGCTTTCCATTTCAAATTCAGCCAGCGGATTTGCCGAAGTTACCCTCCCCTTTGAGTTCCCTTTCTATGGTAAAAAATATTCAAAACTATACGCTCATGTTGACGGTTATCTGATGTTCCAACCGGATCTTATGCCCTGGACTTTTATTATCTATGAAAAAACATTTTTTAAGGACACCCCGAATATTTCACCTTATATGTCGAAACCGCTGAATTTATTTCCTTCAGAAGGCGATGGTATATGGTATGAAGGAAATCAGAATTATGCAATATTTCGCTGGAAATCAAGTATGTATGGAAGCGGTCCGACTACTGATCTTAATTATGCTGCAAAAATATATCCTGATGGAAAAATCGAATTCTTTTATGGAAATATCATTTCGAATGACTGGGTTAAATGGAATGCCGGAATTTCGAAAGGTGACGGGGTAAATTACCATTTCAGCGCAATTACTGATTCACTGGTTCAACCCTCCTTGAACTCCATGTTTCGTTTTACAAGCCCGGCATTCCCTACAGAAATGACCCTGAGCGATGATGGTTTATTTTCCGGGACACCGATAAACACATATACCAATGTTCCTATAAAATTTTATACCGAGGACAATAATAACATTTACAGCACAAAAACACTTTCTTTTTCCACAAAAGGCATAAATATCACATATTCCGTTAATTCGGGTGGCGACAGCATTATTGAATATGGCGAAACGCCTCTGCTTACTGCCAAACTTACAAACATCGGAAGCGCAGCTCTTCATAATGTAAATTTAAAATTATTGATTTCCGATCCCTATATCAGCCAGGTTGATAGCGTTCAAAGCGTCGGCTTGCTGAATCCTGGACAGACAGTCATAATACAGGATGCATTATCCTTTCATGTTTCGGACGGAATTCCCGATGGACATGTTATCAGTACTACAAGTCAGGTAGTTGCTACTGAAGATGTTTTTACAAGAGCCCTTCCGATGACTGCATTTGCGCCTAAACTAAGAATATCAGCTTTAAGTATACTGGATGGAAACAACAATATTCTTATGCCAGGCGAAAGCGGAACACTGCATATTACCATCCGTAACGATGGAGGGGCGTCAGCCATGAATATCAATGCATTGCTAAGCTCCCTCGATCCCATGATAAGCGTAATACAGGGAGCCGGTACAATATCATTGCTAAACAGCCACCTCACACAAAGTCTCGATCTGCAGGTCTCAGTATTATCTTCCTGCCCGTTGGGGCATATTGGCTTTGCCGGCCTGCACCTTGCCGCTGACAAAAACTATACGATAACCGACAGCGTATATTTTACAATCGGAATTATTGCCGAAGACTTCGAAACGGGTAATTTCACCCGTTATCCCTGGCAGTTTGGTGGCAATGCCAACTGGACTGTAAACAATTCGTTGCCTTACCAGGGGACATTCTGTGCTGAATCGCCCGTATTGCTCGATAATCAGCAAAGCTCCATGTATGTAATCATGAATGTATTGTGTGCTTCCGAAATAAGTTTTTACCGCAAAGTATCATCCGAAAACAATTACGATTTCCTGACATTTTATGTAGATGGAATTGAACAGGGAAAATGGTCGGGCGAAGCGCCATGGGCTAAAATGACATATGCTGTACAAGCAGGGACGCACACCTTTTCGTGGAAATACAGCAAAGATGTAAATACGTTATCCGGCTACGATAAAGCCTGGGTCGATTACATCATCTGGCCTCCATACAGCGGACTTTTATTGATTGCCAATGCAGGACCCGATGATTTTGTCTGTCTGCCGGTAAATTATCAGCTCCAGGCTTCAACTATTCATGCTGAAAATCTCTTCTGGACAACCTCAGGCGATGGCTATTTCAACAATACCAATATCCCTGATGCTCTTTACTTTCCTGGTATAAGCGATAAAACCAACGGTTCAGCAGTACTAACCATTCATGCAGGAAATTCAACATCACCTTCGGTTACTGATAATCTGACATTAAGTATATTTCAGTCATCATCGGTATCATCAGGGCCGGATGCAGCCATTTGTTCAGGAAATAATTATACTGTTGCAGGTGCTTCTGCCTCCACTCAGCAAATACACTGGAGTACCTCGGGTGATGGCACTTTCAGCAGCAACACCATACTTAATCCTGTATATGCACCAGGGCCTTCCGATATTGCCGGCGGCATTGTTACGCTAACCCTTACGGCATCTGGTCCTGTTCAATGCGGTGACGTCTCCGATATTTTAATGCTTACCATCCATCCTGCTGTAATTGCAGGTGCAGGAACTGACCAATCTATCCCATACGGCACAGCCACTCAACTAAACGGATCAGTTTCAGGAGGTACAGGCTCGCTCGTCATCCATTGGGAACCAGTTGATAAACTTGTATATGCAGGTGTTATTAACCCGGTAACGTTGAACCTTATAAGTTCAGAAGAGTTTTCCATTCATGTAACTGATCCGGCAACGCAATGCAGTTCTTCCGATCTGATGTTTGTAAATGTAACCGGAAGCCTGTTGAATGTATATGCAAATGCCCAGCCTGAAGAAATCTGCCTGGGTGGCAGCACACAACTCAATGCAACAGCCGGGGGCGGTTCGGGTAATTATTCATATTCCTGGTCATCTATACCATCCGGGTTCTCATCTTCAGTTGCTAATCCAACAGTAAGCCCCCTTATTCCTACAAGGTATACGGTTGTTGTTAATGATGGAGTCAATACTATGCCATCTTCTGTGGATGTATCAGTTGACACACTGGCCGCTTCGCCTTCACAGCCATCCGGACCAACTTCTGTAAACGTCTTGATAACACCTGTTACTTCTTACACTTCAGCCGCTTCGCCAAATGCTGTGGATTACCTGTGGCAGTTGGCACCTTCGGGCGCAGGATCGGTAATTTATACAGCAAACAATTGCCAGATCACCTGGAATACTTCCTTTAACGGCATTGCTTCCCTGAATGTTGCCGGCACTAACGCCTGCGGCGTTGGAGAATTTTCCGCTACACTGAGTATTGCTGCTTCCCCGCTCATCGGAATTCAGGATCAGAATCCAGCGAACGGAATTCAAGCCTGGCCCAATCCGGCTAACGGTATTATAAATATCAAATCCACTCTATCGGGTCCTTGCCATATAAAAATTACCGACTCATATGGAAAGTTAGTGATAGAATCAGATTACCAGAATCTGCCAGGAGCTTTTACATTAGATTTAAGCCATTTATCCCCGGGATTCTATTTGCTTTCTGCCGAAAACGAATACCTTCGGCAGCAGGTCAGAATTGTATTAACAAGGTAATTTCAAGACCCGATCCTTATTCATAAGAAAAGCAGGCATCAAATCGCAAAATACCCATGCATCAAAAAAGCAAAAAGCCCTTCATTTCTGAGGGCTTTTTGCTTTTCCAGGAAGGAAAGGGTAAACTATTTACCAATTTTAATATCAAGTCCGACTGCAACCAGCCAGGTTGTTTTTGAATAATCTTCAACAACAGGAATATAAGATGTTCCTAATTTGTGGCTGAACGTTTTATCTCCTTTGTCGTACATTGTATAGAGAGCACCAACGTTTACTCCTATTGCAGGAGAAATTTTGTACTGACCTCCAAAGGCAACAGTATTTGAAGTAAGGCTGTAGCTCAGATCAGACTGGTATGTTTTCGAAACGCCTGTTTGTGCACGCAGAGCGCCGGCACTAACAAGGAATTTATCATTTACATTGTATTCCAGACCTAAAGCAATTTCGAAGAAGTTTTTATCGATAATAGTTTTGTTTTCGATAGGACTCCCGATCGAATCTTTCTTACCATAATCAGCAGATTTGTCGAAATAGTAATTGAAACCCAACGAAGCATTCAATTTTTTGGTTACAGGATAGGAAGCACCAATCGAAAGCATGGCAGGCATATCATTGCGAGATTTTGCTCCATTTGTAAATGCACCGGTTCCGTCAACCTTTGTGTCGTTGGTAAGTTCGATTTTGGTGATCATTTCGTATTTTAAAGCAATTGTAAGTTTTTCAGCTATGGTGAGGTTTGCGCCGAATATAGGAGTGTATCCTGATCCGGTTTGAGTTGCATCCACTTCAGCATCAGCTGTTTTAGCAGCTAATCCGGTCATTTGTGCAGCACCTGCAGTAGCCTGGCCTGAAACAGCGGTATAAACTAACTGAGCCTGTGCAATCGGGGTGCTCGCAGACTGACCAGCTGCAAGTAAAGCACCTTCGAGCTGAGCTTGCTGTGTTGCTGTAATAGCACCTGCTGCCTGAGCCTGAGCCAGGGTGAAAGCACCTAAACCAGCAGTTGCAAGGCTTCCTGCAGCTGCAGCAGCACCGTTGTATTGAGCAGCAACTCCAGTATAATAAGTAGCCTGCTGCGTTCCGAACAGGTCAGCACGCATAAAAGCTCCGGCATAAGGTGTACCTGCAATAGACGGATTGATCATAATATCCGTGATGGTTCCTTTGTAGGTATTCTTTGCTGTAACAGCGCGCATACCCGCAAATACTGAGAGGGAAGGATTAATCTCATACGAAACACCAAACTGGTATCCGAAATACACTGAGGTGCCTTCGAAATTGATGGCAGCCTGATAATCAGTAACGCCAGCTTTAGCAGCAAGGCTAGGTACTAAATCAGAAATACCCATTTCGAACGAAGGAAGACCGGTATCATATTTTGCACCGCCGCCTCCGCCAACTGGATTAAATCCAAAAGAAAAAGCAAGTTTGTCCATTTTATAAACTGCGAAAACACCAGGAAATACAGGAGCTTTAACAATACCGGTATACTTGGCATCCGGTGATCCGTGCAGGTAAGGATAACTGTTAATTACATCCTTAGTTTGAAAAATAGATTGGTTGTTCAGGGAAAGGTGAAAACCGTTTCCTAATTTCGTGAGACCAGCCGGGTTGTAATAAACGGCATCAATACCTAATGATGCATTACGGGCAAGTAAACGCGCATACGCAGCACTGTGGTTGGTGTTAGTCATAATTCCACCAGCCATAAGGCTTGTACTTAATAATGCTGCTGAGAGAGCAAAGAGTAATTTCTTTTTCATTTTTGGGGTTTTGATTAATAATTTGATCTTTTGGCACTTTGAAGCAGCCAAAATATATAGTTTTTACCATAAATCCAAATAAAATTGATTAACAGTATCTTACGATTTTACAGATGTTCAACGCATTCAGGTGTTTATATATGTTATTAAGATAATATTTTGTTAATAATTATTTTAAAAAACCAAAAAATCACCTTCAGTTTTCTTCTTGATGACCAATTTCAAATGCAAAGGAAGATTCTTGTCATACTATTTATTCTAAACCTTTCCCATTTGTATTTTCAGAAACCAGACTTATCAGATTTCTCCTTTGAGTAACATCATTTTTTATACTTTTGCGCTTGAAATATCGAGGTTTTTAAAATACTGCTGTGGTAAATGCCAAAAATACCATAGCTTTTGCCGGGAATTATAAGGATTTAATTATTTTGAAACTTATAAATCAGCACATTAAATCCGAAATGTATTGTTTTGAATAAAAATACAAGATTTTTTTTTCAGCACTATTGCCCGGATAAAAAAAAGTATTACCTTTGCAGCCTCAAAAATCGATATGGTCCGTTCGTCTAGGGGTTAGGACGTCAGGTTTTCATCCTGGTAACAGGGGTTCGATTCCCCTACGGACTACAAACAACACTTTAAAGTTTAACAATGGCAAATCATAAGTCATCCTTAAAAAGGATCAGAGCAAACGACAAGAAAAGGCTTCGCAACCGCTATTATGCAAAAACAATGCGTAATGCAATTAAAGGTTTTCGTGAATTAGAAGACAAAAGCGTTGCTGCCGAAAAACTCCCTTCACTTGTTTCTCTAATTGATAAACTTGCTAAGAAGAGTATTATTCACAAAAATAAAGCTGCGAATTTAAAATCGAAGCTTGCTAAAAAAGTGAATGCGCTCTAAGTAAGAAACTTCTTCGGGAGAAAGCCTCTGTTTACAGGGGCTTTTTCGTTTTATATATTTTTGTATTTTAGCTATTCCCTACCTTAGATTACGATATCCAGATCACAATTTTCAATATATTAATTTAATAGTCAATCCGTATGGAAAAAAGCACCAAAAATTCTATTAAAGACTGGGCCGAAGATGACCGCCCCCGCGAAAAACTGCTGCATAAAGGACCTGCTACCCTCAGCCATGCTGAATTAATTGCCATTCTGATCGGATCGGGAAACCAGGATGAATCAGCCGTGGAACTATCGAAAAGAATACTAAATGATGTTAACGATAATTTTGCCGGATTAGCCAGGTTAACTATTTCAGACCTCCGCAATTACAAAGGAATCGGGGAAGCTAAAGCAATTTCCATTGCAGCTGCTTTGGAAATAGGGCGCAGAAGAAGTATCTCAGAAATCGGTGATAAAACACAGGTAAAAGACAGCAAAACAGCATTTGTTCTGCTGCAAAAAGAACTCGGGGACCTGAATTATGAAAATTTCTGCATAATACTCCTAAACAGGGCCAATAAGGTTCTGAAAACAGTCAGGATAAGTGATGGCGGAATTACAGGCACAGTAGTTGACCAGCGTAAAGTCTTCAAAATTGCGCTCGATCATAATGCCACTTCTATAATTTTAGGACATAACCATCCTTCGGGACAGCTTACTCCAAGCGATGCCGACCTGCAACTCACAAAAAAACTGAAAGATGCGGGCAATGTTCTCGATTTGCCAGTTCTCGATCATATTATCATAGGTGACGGAAAATATTATAGTTTTGCCGATGAAGGAATCATGTAAATGATTTCGGATCTCGGATTTCGGATTTCGGAATTTAAAAAGAGTACAGAAAGTGAGATAATTGCAATTAATCAGTTGCTTTAATTATTGAATATCAACAAATTAAAAGAAACGATTTCATGCTGAAAATAGTAACCGTTGTTGGCGCAAGGCCCCAGATTATTAAAGCTGCTGCACTGAGCCGCACGATCCGTAATTCATTTTCCGATCAGATTCATGAAGTAATTATCCATACCGGCCAGCACTACGATGCGAATATGTCGCAGGTATTCTTTGAGGAACTTGGCATACCCAGTCCTGATTTCAATCTGAATATCGGTTCGGCACCGCATGGCAGGCAAACAGCACTCATGATCCAGGGCATTGAAGATATATTGCTTTCCGAAAAGCCCGATTATATCGTATTGTATGGCGATACGAACTCAACACTTGCCGGAGCTGTTGCAGCAAGCAAAATACATATCCCTGTCGTTCATATCGAAGCCGGTTTGCGATCGTTTAACAAAAGCATGCCTGAGGAGATTAACCGGATTATGTGCGACCATGCCTCAACCCTGTTATTCGTACCCACCAAAACAGGAATAAAGAACCTGGAAAGAGAAGGTTTTAAAACCGGAAACCCGTCCCCATTCACTGTTGATAAACCGGGGGTATTTCATTGCGGGGATATTATGTTCGATAACCTCTTATACTTTTCGGAATTAGCCGGGCAGAGATCAAATATCATGCAGTCGCTCAATCTGAAAGAAAATGAATATGTGCTGTGTACCATTCACCGCGACAACAACACCGATTCACCCGGGCGCCTGCAACAGATTATAAGTGCCATGTGCAATATAGCCGAAAAGATGAAACTTGGCATTGTAATTCCGTTGCATCCCCGAACATCAAAAATTATTGAAAGCAAATTACCCGGGGAACTTTACGAACGACTTACAACGAACAAAAACATACACCTGATTCCTCCGGTTTCGTACCTCGAAATGATTTTGCTCGAGAAAAATGCAAACCTTATCCTCACCGATTCGGGCGGTGTGCAAAAAGAAGCTTATTTTTTCAAGAAGCCGCTGGTAGTTGCACGTCCTGAAACTGAATGGGTCGAAATTATTGAAAACGGAGCCGGAATTATTGCTGATGCCGATGAAGCTAAAATCATTGAATCCGTACAATTTTTTCAACAACATGATTCTCTCAAATTCCCTGATGTATTCGGTGACGGGCATGCTGCTGAATTTATATGCAGGACTATGCTGGAACAAATTAATCCCGATTTAGCGAAATAAAATACAATCTTACATTTTGCAAATAACCTTATTCTGGATTGAATAAGCCCTAGGGATTTTATCAGGTAAAATTAAAACAAGAAACAAAATTGATATTAAACTGACCTACTACAATCAATCTGGATATCGGATATATTTTCCTATGAAAGCTATATTTACTGCGCTCATAATTACTCTTTTAGCGACTTGCTCCTTCGCACAGATAACTTTCGAAAAAGCTTATTTT
This sequence comes from uncultured Bacteroidales bacterium, assembly GCA_903822525.1. Lineage (GTDB taxonomy): Bacteria > Bacteroidota > Bacteroidia > Bacteroidales > UBA4417 > UBA4417. The sequence goes on from CAIJPI010000111.1 coordinate 19,511, forward strand.
ATCAATAGCATTAACCAAAGGGTTGATTGTCTGATAAAGAATTATGACTGGAAAAACAATCCAACAGAAATTGAATATAAAACTGATGAAACTTCTGAAAAACAAACAGCTGAGATTTCAAGCATTAAAGAATTTGGAATTTCCGGCTATTCGAAATTTGTGAGAGTACAAACTGACGTCGACAGATCTTCACCTGATATGTCGGTATCTAGCCAAAGCAGCCCAGAGTGGTCGCATGAAGAAATATTTTTAAAAGTACTGCTGGAAGGTGGAGCATCGCTTTATTTTTACGAAGATGGATCCTTACAAAGGTTCTTCTACTCTTTATCTGATACATTGATTAAACAATTGATTTATAAAGAATATTTAACTGCTGAAAAAACTATTGCCATTAACAGCGGATTCCGGCAACAACTCTGGATTGATGTCCGATGTCCAAACACAACCATGAGTTCTGTCGGCAATTTGATTTATAACAGAAATGCACTTATAAAATATTTTAAGACGTATAATGATTGCAATGGGAATTCATTTGTTGAGTATAACAAAAAGGGGAAAGGAGAACTTTTCAGTTTACGCCTGGTACCCGGAATAAACTACACAACTATATCCATTGCAAATAATACCAGCAACATTAAAAATACCGATTTTAAAAATGTGATGGGTTTCAGGATCGGTTTGGAGGCTGAAGCTATATTGCCTTTTAACAAAAATAAATGGGGATTGCTGTTTGAACCCACCTATCAATATTCAAATTCAACCGGGCAGAATAGCCTGGGGCATGCAACTGTACAGTACAATTCCATTGAATTTGCAGTTGGCGTCAGGTATAATTTATTTTTGAATAAAAACCTGAGCTTATATTTTAATGGATTTTATATTCCAAGCTATAGTACTGATTTTCATTCAACTATTGACTTTGATTATCCATTTGCTTCGCCTCTGAATATAAAATCAATGGGAAGCCAGGCTTTTGGCGGAGGAATAAAGCATAAAAAAATAAGTGCGGAATTCAGGTATTATACGAACAGAGAGATTCTAGGCAGCTATCTCAATTGGTATTCGGATTATCAAAGATTTTCATTTCTGATTGGGTATAGACTTTACGGTAAAAATTAGTTAATTTATTCCATGGTTTATTGAAGGAAAGTAGTAGTGCCTATTACTTTATATAATTTTAATGAAGAAATTGTTATTGAACTGTTTGTAACTTAAAAAGAATTTGTACCTTTGCACTCCATTTGTAAAAATCACGCATTACAATAACTAAATTAAAGTAAAACAAATGATTAGACAGTACGAAGCCGTTTTCATTATGACTCCCGTTTTATCTGATGAACAGATGAAGGAAACGGTAAGCAAGTTCCAGAAGTTCCTTGTTGACAAAGGGGCTACAATTATCAATGAGGACAATTGGGGTCTTCGCAAATTAGCATATCCTATTCAGAAGAAATCGACCGGTTTTTATCACCTGGTTGAATTTCATGCTGAAGGTACGCTGATCAACGATTTTGAAATCGCCCTGAAGCGTGATGAGCGTATCCTTCGCTTTCTCACCGTAGTTCTCGACAAACATGCTGTTGTATACAGCGAAAAACGTCGTGCTAAGAAAGCTGCTAAAGCTGAAGAAAAAGTACAGGCTTAATTGTAACTCTTAAAAATCAGAAAAAATGGCCACACAAGGAAACTCGGATATCAAATACCTGACTCCCATCACGGTTGATGTCAAAAAGAAAAAATACTGCCGTTTCAAAAAGAGCGGAATTAAATACATTGATTATAAGGATGCAGACTTTTTGCTCAAGTTTATCAATGAGCAGGGTAAAATTTTACCACGTCGGTTAACCGGTACAAGTACCAAGTACCAGCGCAAAGTAGCCCAGGCTGTTAAACGCGCCCGTCATTTGTCATTATTACCTTATGTTGCAGACTTATTAAAATAGTAGGAGGCTGAAATGGAAATTATTCTTAAAAAAGATGTAACCAACTTAGGTTACGCACACGATGTGGTAACAGTTAAGGACGGCTTTGCCCGCAATTTTCTTATTCCACAGGGGCATGCTGTAATGGCAACCGAACCTAACCGGAAGATTAATGCCGAGAACCTCCGTCAGAAATCATTCAAAGCACAGAAAACCCGTCTGGAAGCTGATGTTGTAGCTAAATCGCTTGAAAACGTTACAGTGAAAATTGGAGCTAAGGCAGCTGAAACCGGAAAAATATACGGATCAGTTAATGCTATACAGATTGCTGATGCATTGCGTGATCAATATAAAATTGATATCGACCGCAAGAAAATTCATGTTGACGGCGAGTCCATCAAGGAAACTGGTAGCTATACTGCCAGCATCCGTTTGCACAAGGATCTTCAGGTAACCATCAATTTCGAGGTTATTGCTGAATAATCAAATTACGTAGCAACAAAATATTTGCTAATTTAATCCCGGCTAAAACCGGGATTTTTTTTATGCTTTCACAGAACCAGATCAAACATATTAACTCGCTGAAAATCAAAAAGTTTCGGCAGTCAGAGCAAGCCTTCATTGTAGAAGGCGAAAAATGCGTAAGCGAGCTGCTGGCAAGTTCCATTAAGGTTATTAAACTATTTGCTTTACCCGAATGGTTTGAGAAAAACCATTCGCTGCTCAGGGCATTACATAGTGAACAACAGGAAATAACTGTTGATGAACTTAAAAAGGTAAGCGATCTCATAACACCAAACCAGGTACTGGCGATTGCTGAAATACCGAAAACCTCTTCACCAGGCTCAAACCTGCCCGCTGTGATGACCCTGGCCTTGGATGGTATACGTGACCCAGGCAATATGGGGACCATTATCCGGACAGCCGATTGGTTTGGAATCACTCAAATTATCTGTTCATCCGATTCGGTTGATATGTATAATCCAAAAGTGGTGCAGGCCAGCATGGGATCCTTCAGCAGGGTGAATGTTTCCTATACCTTTCTGCCCGACTTTTTCAAAAGCCTGCCTGCTGATGTTCCTGTTTTCGGAGCCCTGCTCGAAGGACCCGATATTACCCAAAAATCATTTACCCGTCCTGGTATTATACTGATAGGCAGTGAGTCGCATGGAATTTCCCGTACGCTAATTCCATTTGTAAACGAACCCCTGCATATTCCCAGATTTTCGGCTCCGGGAATAAAAAATCATGCAGAATCATTAAATGCATCAATTGCCAATGGAATTATATGTTATGAAATATGCAAGCAGCTTTTCAAAAATAATTTTTGATTTTTTAGGGATTCTGTGTAAAATTCAATAAAATATTGCTTAAATTTGTAGGTTATCATATAAACATATTAAAACCTAAATCCAGTGGCCCCTTTATCAAAACTCATCAATTATCATATAGAGGAACTGAAGAGGATGGAAAACCTTTCAGAAAGGACAAAAAACGTATGCCTTGAAGGCTCACTCGATACATTGTTCAAAATCCTCTATTATTTTCTGGAACGTAATACATTCCGGGATATCAGGAATTGTGGGCTCAAAACCGATATGGAGTTAATAAACCTGTCGAAAAAGTACCTTGCCATCTCAGGCCTGACCCTCGAAGATCTGAGGATGAATGAGCCTTTGCTGGGTTTTGAAGACTTTAAGCTTTTCTGTTATGTAAATTTTAAAGTCCCTTCCGAAGTTACCGAATCGTTTAAAGATGCTTTTATATCAAAGGAGTTTCCTTTATTCGGTTATGTACAAACTATGGTCAAATATATTCTGAACGAACGCGAACAATACATCTTTAACAACAACTACGGCTTTCTCGAAAAATCTCAAAAACGTACGCTTCAGGCTATAGGCGATCATTACAGTATCACACGCGAGCGGGTGCGGCAGATATCGCAAAAAGTACCTGACAAGGTTTTTGCCGCCATCAGTAAAATATCGCAACGGTTTGTAAATATTGACAAGCATTTTGATTATGGCCTCGATCTGAAGAAGGAAATTATTGTCATAAACCAGGAACTGGTCGAGCTGATCAACAAAAAAGAAAAATTGATTTATACAGGTAAGCTGTATTCACTTGTATTTGCAGGCATCTTCCAGCGCTATTTTATAGCTACTCAAAGTATTGAGAATAACTACCAGTATTATTACCTGGTAAGCCGTAAGTATAAAGAAGTTTTTAACTTCAGGTCGTTTATCAATGATATTGAAGAGCGTAACGAAATCAGGATGGTGAATGACCAGCCTGTCGACATCCTGAAATATCTGATGCGCTTTGTACTCCCCGGACAAATTGTAAATGACAGGCTGAAACAAATCTGCAAACGAATTGCCACCGAAGAATTCGGTTTAGGTTACGACAAAACGAACATTGTTTTCAGACGGAACTCACTTGTCAAACTTTCGGAGCATATTATCAGTATTTTGGCAGCTGCCGGAAGGCCAATGAAGCTCACCGAAATTTGCAAAGAACTAAAAACCCGTTCAAAACGCATTCCGCCTAATATCGAATCGCTGCGGTCATCCATTCTAAGTATTGAAGAAGTTGCCGCTATAGGTAAAACCAGTACGTACGCACTTAAAGAATGGGATATGGTAAAAACGGGCACCATCAAGGAACTGGTAAAAGAATTCCTTGAATCGTCCCCTGAGCCGAAACACATCTCGGAAATTGCTGTTTACGTGAACAAATTCAGGAAGACTACCGATAAAAATATTCTTTCGAACCTGAAACTTGACAAAACCAATACGTATGTTTTCTTTAAACTCGGATATATTGGGCTCAAGTATAAGCAGTATAAAAACATACAGATCCAAAGCGATAAAAAAACAAGAGGCCGTAAGCCTAAAACAGCAATGGATGAAAACCAACTTAGTCTGCTATAATTAGAAATATTAGATGAGGGCTAACTTCTATTCGTTTTACCGGATACAATTTTTCCTTTCAGGCAGTAAAGTTGTTGAAAGGAGATTAATCCGGGTTGTTCAATAACACCATTCGAGTTGAATCGGAAATAAAGGCTGATAGTAAAGCAGGCTGCCGGAAAGGGTAGCCTGCTTTTTTTATACACATGTTCTGTTTACTTGTGGCCGAGATTCTCAGAAACGTAAAGGTTTAAATATACTGCAGCCTGCTGACTTAAGCTGTTCGGATATCAATTCAATATTGCCGGTTATTGCATTTCCCGCTTTTTTCCTGCAAAAAGGGCAGTTTAGAATATTCCCATCGGAATCGACATAAACATGCCTGTTGCCCGAACTGAAGCAGCCTATGCGGCGCTGATAGTATCCGTGATACAGTACCAGAGGATATTCGCGATAGGCTTTTGCCTGATTCATAGTAACAAAGAAATCTTCCAGTATCTGATAATGTTCGCTTGTGAGCTCAACGTCTTTGCCCAGGTAATGGCCAACTGCTTTTGGTTCAAAAATCTGTATAAAAGAAACACCCATCTGTTTGGCCATTTCAGCATAACTAAACAAATTGGCTGTTGAAACAAATGATTTTGTCACACAAATGGATATTGCAACGACAAGATCAGCCTCAATAGCATTCCGAACGGCCTTCTGCGCCCATTTAAACGATTCAGGCGAGCCCCGGAAACGGTTATGATGATCTGCGTCAAAATGATCGATGCTGACCACTACGCCCGTTAAACCGGCAAACTTAAGCCTTGCGGCATTTTGCCTGGTCAGATTATGACCCGAAGTCAGAACCCAGCATTCAGTTGTTTTGTTTACCGATGCCAAAACCTCCAGCAAATCATTTATCCTAAGCAGTGGTTCTCCACCTGAAAAATGAAACTGGGCTGTTCCCAGCTCCTGGAATCTGCTTACTATTGATTTAATATCATTTAAAGATAATTTCTCTTCACCATTCAGCGTTTCCCATTCCGAACAATGTTCGCACCTCAGAGCACATTTTTTAGTAATTGAAATCAGCACATTGGTATAGCGGTTAGCCGTCTTTCCTGACGGGAACATCCTGTTTACCTCTCCAAGTATGAAATTCGTGAACGCTGCTGAATAAAAGCCAGGAGTATATAGTCCGAAATAGTATTTGCCTCCCACATAAGCGTATTTCTTTACCCTGTTCTCGCCCAGGGCTTTGCGCCGGAATCCAACAAGATGCCTCAGCATTCGTATACTCTCTGAAATATTCCGGTAGTGTCTGAAAATAATCCTGACAATGCGCAGAAGCATTCGGAAACGGATAAATACCACCTGCTTCCCGCTGATTATTTTTTGAGCAGGCATAGTTCGTTCTAACAAGCTGATAACCGGTTGCTCAGCATCGGGAATAATCAGCTTATCTTTTATCTGATTCGCCCTAACGGCCTTCAGAAGAGTAGTATTTCCCATTTTTAGTTACCTAAAGCATTAGCAATTAAATGCTTATCAGCAACAAACTTCTGATAGCGTTCTTTTGAAAACTTTGCAAAAGCGCCTTCCTTCCGGAACGATTTCAGGTAGGCCACATCAGGCTTACCGGTGTATTCCCTGATGTATTCGTAATAACCCCGGCTGTGAAGAAAAACCGTTTGCTTCAGACCTTCCACGGAAGCCGTGGCGGGATAGGTCACAATAACTTCGTTACCCACTTCAGGCTGTACCAGGTACTTTTTATCAGAGGAGCGGATAAATTCAGCAACATCATTCCCTTTTTCATCAACAGCAGATTTTGCTTCCTGACGGATTACCTTCACCGGTATATTTTCCGAAAAATCCATTGCCGCATAATCGACTTCCCAAAACATAAATCCGCAACTCAGCCGGATGTTTACGTTTTCACCTTTCGCCTGCGAAACATCAACCGGCATCACCATATCGCGGGAAGCGAGAGGCCCGACTGAATTAAAACAGTCGACAAACTGCCAACCTGTCTCTGTTTCAATATACACCGAAAGAGGAATCCCCTGGCTAAGCTGCCAGGCGTTCATTCTTTCGGCTGGTGCCGTCTTCTGATTTTCGGAAAATTTAGCAAAGGAAGTCCCGAATTGCTCGTTAAACTTTCCGTACATGTAATCGAGCCAGAACGAATTTTTTGCATTTAATACCAGCTTAGCTGACTTTGAAACAGTTGGTTTTTTAAACGACAGCGTAAGCGTATTGAGGCCATTCACGTTAGAAGCTTCTTCGTTGAACAGATAGGATAAACTATCTCTGGCGGATAAAGGATTTGTGTAGTCGGTGCTGTTTTCGGCTACTGCTTTTACAGGCGCAAGTGGGGAACGCACAGTTTGGACATCACCCTGTTTGTCGATAAGCACCTCTGAATCCAAGGTATGCTGAACAATCATTAATTCTGCAAGATCGGTATATTGCCTCTCGAGCAACTCATTGGAGATTTTCAGCTTGTACTGAGAATTAACTGCTGTAAAACCCGGCAGAGGCATGAAGTCATCGCGTTCGAGAGGGGAATAAATTGCCCCTCCATACATTTCGCCGGTAAAATGAAAGGAATTTCCATCGCTGATATAAACAAACGGGCATGAACTCTTTGTCAGCAGGAGGATGATCATCAGTATCACAAAAGCACCGGCAATAATACCAAGCGTTCCAAAAACATAGGATGCCGCTGTTGCACCTAAGGCTTTATCATAGACCTCAACCTTCTGTATAGCTGATATTGGCACCAAGAATTGAGAACCTGAAAGCTCAGCATACTCAGAGATGTAAATATGGACTTCGTAGGTTGGATTTCCATTTGAGACTTTATACCGGTTTACACCTTCGGTATTAGTTCCCATATAATACATATGATCCGGCGGCAACAATCCGGCTGTACAGGTTAACTCCTGCTTACCCTCATCTATCACAATATCACTCATGTGCCAGGCATTGCTGCCATGGTGTAGAATAAAATATTTTGGCTGTGTAAGAGCATTGCTGACTACTGAATTATCGCCAGGTACAGGTTTAAGCGTATTTACCATGTAGTAATTACAACCTGTCAGCATGTTCAGGAAAGCAATCAGAACAACTATTGAAATTTCCGGAATAAGTTTTTTCATCGCAGTATTTTTAAAATTTATACCCTATGTTAGCCCCCGCCCTAGTCATAAAATACCCGAAAGTATTTCCAAAGGAGGACCTGTTGCCGTAACCTAATCCGAGATTCAGGCTCAGATTCAAATGTGGTCCGGCTTGAAACAAAACTCCATTCTGTATCAACAAGCCATATAGTATACCAATTTCTCTTTCAGTGACATAAGTTGAAGTATTAGGATAATAGAATGACCGGTAGTCGCGATAAGCCCTTAATTCAAGTGAAGGACCTACAAAATAAGCAACCTGGCCTTGTCCGCCCGGATAAAAATTTAAGTTAATTCCCGAACCAATGATCGTCATTTTTGGTAAATAACCCTCCGAATAATACGTATCATAATCCTGAATGAAAGATCGAAACCCGGTGTTGATTGGAAACTTAAAGCTTAGATACCCTGAATTCAGAGTATATTCGTAATTAAATGTTATCATTCCAATAATCAGATCGGCCATGTTGAGTGAAATAAAGTTTCTCCCGTTTTTCCATTTTGGCTCCTTGTTATAACTCATATCATTTGATGCAGCAGGACTAGTAGTTAAAACAGAGAATGAAACCGTTTCACCTGTTGAGTAGACTATTTTGGAAATATACTCTTTCGGAATTACAAATACGGGACCATCAGGAGTTGAGGTATATCGATACCTGACCTGGGCTTGTTTAATTTCCAGAATTTTGACTGGTGATATGGCACCATTTGATTTATACAAGGTATCCTGTGCCTGCAGGAGATTACAACTAAAAAGGATAAGAATAAAAAAGGCCGCTGCTCGCATATATCTATAATTTGAATACTGTATCTCAAAGATACAAAACGATTTGCAGAAATATTCGAAATTGAGAATTTTTTGTTCGGGGTCGGACTGAGTCAGCAGGCTGGCAATTACATCCGGTTTTGTCGTACCTTTGCACACTTCCCAAACTCCTTCCGATTGATTAAAAAAATATTAACAACACTGAAGATTGAAGCTCTCAACCCCATGCAACTTGCATCTGTTGAAGCCATAAGTAAAAATAACGATGTTATTCTACTATCGCCTACCGGTTCAGGAAAAACCCTGGCGTTCCTGTTACCCGTTTTAAAAACGCTGGAAAAAGACAACGGCAATGTTCAGGCTCTGATTTTGACCCCATCGCGCGAATTAGCTTTACAGATAGAAGACGTTTTTAAATCAATGAATACCGGGCTTAAGGTCAGTTGTTGCTATGGCGGCCATAAAATGAGCATTGAGAAGAATAATCTGAATGAACCTCCTGCCCTGCTTGTGGGTACACCCGGCAGAATCCTTGATCATATACGGCGCGAAAATTTTGCCACCGATGGCATACATACCCTTATCCTGGATGAATTTGACAAATCGCTCGAACTAGGCTTCAGGGAAGAAATGGCATCCATTATAGGAACACTGAGTTCGGTAAAGAAGCGAATCCTGACTTCAGCCACTAAAGCACTTGAAATACCTGATTTCACAGGTATAAGCGAAGCCTTTGTACTTGATTATCTCAGCGAAAATAAAGTCCTGGCAGGACTCAGATGTAATATTGTACGTTCCGACCATAAAGATAAACTATCTGCTTTATTCCAGTTGTTATGCCAGCTGGGTGGTGAGCAGACGCTTGTGTTCTGCAATCACAGGGACGCAGCGCAGCGTGTGAGCGATTCGCTTCACGACAGCAAAGTTGTAAATGAATATTTCCACGGAGGGCTGGAACAACATATACGCGAAAGGGTTCTGGGCAAATTCAGAAACGGCAGTTGCAATATCCTGATTTGCACCGATCTGGCTTCGCGAGGGCTGGATATCCCTGATATCAAGCATGTTATACATTACCATTTGCCAGCTAACGAGGAAGGCTATATACACCGAAACGGGCGCACCGCACGCATGAATGCAGAAGGTGATTCGTACCTTATACTGAGTGCTGATGAATCGGTCCCTGCTTATATTAAGGAAGAGTTAAATATAATGGAGTTACCCGATTCCAGGATATTGCCACCTAAACCGCAGTGGGGAACCATCTATATCGGCAAAGGGAAAAAAGACAAGCTAAACAAAGTTGATATTGTAGGTTTCCTGATGCAGAAAGGAAATCTTCAGAAAGAAGATATCGGATTAATAGAAGTGAAGGATTTCTTTTCGTATGTGGCTGTAAAACGGACCAAAATCAGGGAATTGCTCAGGATAATACGCGATGAGAAAATCAAAAACAAGAAGACTGTAATTGAGGAATGTGACTAAGAAACAGCAAGAGAGGTCAGGCTATTCTTTTATTTTATAGGTTCTACTACGAATTTAAGGGAAATAGTTTTTAAAAGGATGGAAGTCCGAAGACCAAAGAAAGTATCAATTTGGAATTGGTCCTATTGAAAGTTAACATGTATACAAATGCAATGGGTCAACAAATCCCAATTTAAGGATAAATGAAGTTTCCAGTTAAACTTCCGACTTCTGGCTTCCAACAAAATATTTTTACCCACTAAATTAGCAGTAGAACCATTTTATACAACATATTCATTCAGGTCCGACATCAGAATCCTTTCCAGTTCCTGCATATTCTGTTTCCTGGTTTCACAGAACAAAAAACCGAACAGCGGGAATTTCGCATAGTCGGCTTTACGCAGTTCAAGCGGATTTTCGAAATCAGAAAGCAGTTTCTCATAATTAAATGATATAATATTTCTGCCCTCGATACCGGTACTGTTATTCAAAACAATATTGCTATAAATGAAACCATCCTTATTTTCGAGTATCGAATTCCAATCAGGTTCCTGCTGCCGGAACAAATATTCATAGAGGTTAATGCCGAAGGCATGCCAGGCCAGGTCAGGAGTTGAACACCATCCGCCAAAACGCAGGGGATTAACTTCGATGGGAGCAACAATGCCATTATCATCAATACGCACCTCTACATGTGCCGGAAAATTTCGGAGGTCAGCCCTTTTACCTATTTCGGAAAGGAAGCTGGTAATTGGATTTCGGAATGTCTGTATGATTTCTTTCGATGTAATATAAACCCTGTCATTCACATCCTTTCCTGACGAAAAAATGTGCTTCATAATATTGAGTATTACAGGTTTCCCAGCTTCGTTGAAGTAACAATCAATGGCAAATTCATCCCCACAAATACATTCTTCTATAATAAATTCGCCGGTATTCAGCACATCGGGCGGATAAAGGTTTTTGATAAGCTCAATTTCTCTTTTAATCGTACCAACCGTTTCCATCCAATCGCCAGGAGTTTCCACTTTATACACGCCCAGGCTGAAGAAACCGACGGCTGGCTTTATGATAAAAGGAAAAGGAAAGTCTTTTATATCGAGATTTTCAATGGATTCGAAGTTAACGCCTTTATAAAAATACAATGGATATAAATCCCTTAGCATATTACGGAAAAGGATCTTATTCTTAAACAGCTTTATTTTTTTAGGCAAACCGGTATGCTGCAGGTTTTTTTCTATCCAGCTTATTGAATTTTCGGAATTGGTGTAGAGCATGCAATTTCCATCTTGGGAAATGTTGTTGATTGCCTGTTCCGTTGTGAGAAAGGATAGATTTTTTGAAGATGTAACTGCTTCGTCACCAGCATTGTTTATAACGGGTATTGCGTTTGCCTGGAGCGTATTAAGTAGAAATTCGGAAATGTACGGTTTATCCAGGATGATCATTTGAGATAATTTGCATTTAAGTTTTTGATTGAGAATCCAGGAAAAAGCAATGAGATCAATCTTTTGGAGTTTCTGAACCGACTGTCAACAGTACTATATCTGATTTCATGCTTCACGACCAGGAAGGCCTGGTTCAGGATTCTTACTTTTTTCCGGCTCTTTTATCAAGTTCTTCCCTTTTCAAGGTAATAAGGTGGCCTAAGGGTTTTCCGGTGCGATATGTGATAACCCGCAGAGTTATTGGACCTTCAGGAAGAACAACCGGCTGTGTGTACATGCTTGTGAAATTATCGGGCATGGCATCATCGATAGTATAATAAATTTCCATACCAGGGGCTTCCGTTTCCATTGTCAATAAAAGTTTACCATCCTGCAGACTGGTTTTGATTATGGGATCATAAATAGCTTTTGAGTAGTTAACCCCAGCCAAATCAGAACGGTCAAACTTGTTTTCAACCCGCAAAATAAAATCATCCCATTTTTTATTTTCTTTCGGTGACCAATATACCTCTGAAAGAGCCCAGGCGCGCGGAAATAGCATATATTGGGCATACCTAAGGGTAGGAATCTGCTCGGTCCAAAGGTTGCCTTGACCGCCCAGAATATATTTCGGGTCCACTCCATCAGGAATCGGTTCATAGCTGTAACACTTTTTCAGTCGCAGACTTGCATAAATGGGCGGATCAATTGTTCGTTCGCCCTGCACATAATCGAGGTAAGCAAAAGTGGTGGGTGTCATCACTACGTCGTGTCCCAGTTTGGCTGCTTCAATTCCACCTTTGATACCACGCCAGCTCATAACAGTTGCTTCGGGCGAGATGCCACCGTCGAGTATTTCGTCCCAGCCGATAAGTTTTTTTCCTTTCGATTTCAGGATTCCTTCAACCCTGTTCATAAAATATCCCTGCAGATCTTCCACATGCCTGATCCCCAGCTTTTGCATAAGAGCTTTACAGCCTTCATCTTCAGCCCAATATCCTTTATAGCATTCGTCGCCTCCAACATGAATATACTGACCCGGGAAAAGTGCTGCTACTTCAGTAAATACCTTATCGAGAAAAGCATACACGTTTTCATCAGAAGGATTAAGGGCATTCTCGATATTCGCCCTGAATGTATTATTGCCATACCAGTCAACAAAATTGCTTCCGGGACTCACACGGGTGGTGGTATCCTTTTTACAGCTCAGTTCAGGATAAGATGCAATGGCAGCCATGCTGTGCCCTGGAACATCAATTTCGGGTACTATTGTAATGTTGCGTTCCGCTGCATAGTTTACGACCTCCCTGATATCGGCCTGTGTATAAAAACCACCATCAGTGGCTGGTTCGCCGGCCTTAGGGTGATCACGGTCGCCAAAATGGCCATAGCGCTGTACTCGCCAGGCACCAATTTCGGTGAGTTTGGGTAATGAATTGATTTGGATGCGCCAACCTTCATCATCAGTAAGGTGCCAGTGAAAGACATTGAATTTCAGAGACGCCATTTCGTCAATAAATTTCATAACATCTTGTTTCACAAAAAAATGACGACTTACATCAAGCATCAATCCGCGCCAGGCGAAACGGGGGTAATCTTTAACTGACACAGCAGGAATAGGCCATTTCATATTAACAACAACCTTGCTTTCGATTTCTTTGGGCAGAAGTTGAATTAACGTCTGTATGCCATAAAATAATCCCGAATTCTGGTTTGCAGTGATTGTAATACCCTTGGGTGTAGACACGAGGGTATACCCTTCATTTCCCAGCTGCTGATCAGGAACAGTATTGAGTTTCAGTAAGATTGATCCTTTAGCACCAAGACTCGATTTCAGCATAAATCCAGTAGCTGTTTTTAGTCTTTGAACCAACGCATCTGCTATATATCGGCTTTCGGTTTTATTAAAAACAACCGTAGCTGCTTTTGTTAAATTAAATGATCCATTGCCCAGTTTTACTTCAACCGGCTGAGGAATAAGATTTAAAGGACGAATTTGTGCCTGGGCCGAATAAATAGCTAACAGAAACAGCAGAAAAAATATATGTTTCATACGTGAAGGTGTTTTAGATGGGCAGTATATGATCTTTAATGTGAAAAATGTTTCAGCAAATATAAGAATAGGCAGTCAGGAAATTGTACACTTCAATTAATTATCTTTCTTCAGGAGTTTTTCAAAGCCTTTGGTACAGTATGTTTTCATGCTGCTGTCGGGAGCAGAATAAATAAAATATGCTTCAAGTCCCTTGCTGTGTTTCAGGAACTCCTTTCCTTTTTCAACACCCATTACCATAAGGGCTGTTGCGTACGCATCAGCAGTCATACAATCACTGGCCATAACCGATACACTCAGCAAAGAGTGAACTACAGGATAACCACTTGCCGGATCGATGGTATGCGAATAGCGGATTCCATTTTCTTCGTAGAACTTTCGGTAGCTGCCTGATGTTGAAATGGCCATATCCTGCAGCATAACCACTGCCTGAACAGTTCGTTCGTCATCGGCTTGCCGGGTTGGCATTTCGATGGCAACACTCCATTTTTCACCTCCCGGTTTTGAACGCCTGGCCAGGACTTCGCCCCCAATGTCTATTATATACGATTGAATTCCTTTCGAATCGAGAAATGCGCTTACAACATCCACAGCATAGCCTTGTGCAATGGCATTGAAGTCGATACGGATGCGGGGATCGGTTTTTAGCAGCTTCCCATTATTGAGTTTTACCTTATGATACCCGACTAATGGCTTAAGACTGTCGACTATATGCTGATCCATTTTCAAGCGGTTCGATAATCCAAACCCCCATGCATTTACCAACGGACCTACTGTGATATCAAATGCCCCGTAGGTTTTTTCGGATACCTCCATCGATTTCCGGAAAATAATGCCAAACATTTCATCAGCCCTTGCATGAGGATCATTATTATTTAAGCGGGAGATGATAGAGTTTGGCTTATAGGTGGAAGCGGTAGAATCGAATCTGTGTAGCAGAGAATCAATAGCCGGATGCAGCGAAATGCTGTCATCAGCATAGTATGTAATTGCATAATACGTTCCCTGTGTTTCACCTGCAATTTTAAGCAATACAGGCTCTTTCGGCTGGCGACATGATGATAACAGCAGTACACAAACAATTGTAAAAAGATAATTTACCCGGATAAATAATTGCATGTTGAAATAATAAACAGAGTTAAATTAAGAGTAGTTCAGAAGAGCGAAAATAACAAAAAACATGGCTACAGACCCAGAGAATTCAATTAATACTTTAAATTTTCAGGAAGACTTCGTTTGTGCATAATCTTTAAGGTGGTCCTGGACCAAAACCATAATGGATGCCTGCTAATCCGGAACCTGTTTTTACAAAAACAGCAGCTTTTGAAACAGAAGGCGCACAATTGTATTGTTAGTAAATAATAATTCATCATCATTCGTGTTATTAAGCAGCATACACGCTTATAATTTACATTTGCAGAATGAAACTTCTCATTCCTGAAGCCTGGACAAGGCGTATTTGCCTTAAAACCGGTTTTTTACTCCTTCTGATTTTATCCATGACGCATTACTCGTATGGAGTAACCTGTTACAGTGCTCCGGATACTGCAGATTTTTATTCAGAAAGTTTTGTTCGGAACGATAACTTTGTGTACCAGAAATACATACAGGCCGTTGAGCTCTCGAGGGTGGGCTTTGAGCTTGCTGATCCGATAATTACATTGAACAGCGACGAGCAGTTTCGAGCCGGCTTCGATGATCTGCAGGGAAGTTTCAAACAGTATTTCTACCAGGTTCAGCACTGTGATGCAGACTGGGAAAAATCGGCCCTCTGGACGAATGAGTATATAGAGGGAATAGATGAAGGTCAGGTTGAAAAATTTGAAACCTCGTTCAATACCCGCACCAGCTATACTCACTACGAATTTCAATTCCCGGATGAACGTTTCAAAATAACCAAATCAGGGAATTATATTTTAAGAGTTTTCTCCCGCAACCCTGAAGGAAGTGAGATTAATGCATTTACCCGAAGGTTCCTGGTTGTTGACCCTAAGGTCTCAGTTAATGGAAGCATTGGCCGCGCAGGAACCTCTGAGGAATACGAAACCCATCAGGAAGTGGACTTTACTATACATACTGCAGGATTCCGAATTGACTCACCCTACCAGGATATAAAAGTTGTGATTTTACAGAACTGGCGCTGGGATAATGCACTCACCACACTTAAGCCTTATATGGTGAGGAATGAAGTGCTGGATTACAATTTCGATAATGGGACCAACCAGTTTGATGGCTTAAACGAATTCAGGAGATTTGATCTGAAGAGCATGAAATTTCTTTCGGAGAGAGTCCGGGAGATCACCTATGATGACACCATGTTTTACGCCAAACTTTGGGATAGCCCAAAGCGCACGTATAAAGAATATACCATAGATGATGATATTAACGGGAAGTTCCTTCTTAAAACAGAAGATGAGCCTTCTGTTTCAAATTACGGTGAATATGCATACGTAAAATTTTTTCTTCCTTATGAAGCACCTGTTGTTGAAGGAAATCTATATGTAGCCGGGGGGTTTAACTGCTGGCAATATTGCCCTGAAAATAAAATGCAGTACAACTACCGCCGCAAAGGATATGAAGCAAGCATCTTATTCAAACAGGGCTATTACAACTATTTATATGTAATGCTCCCTAACAATTCGAAAACAGGTGATGCAAGCTGGGTTGAGGGCAATCACTCGGAAACCCGTAACGGATATACTATACTGGTATATCACCGGTCGCGAGGGGAATTATATGATGAACTGATAGCAACGGGGAGTTTTGAAAGCGGGAAAAAGTAATCCCTATAGAGTGCTTTCAGATTTCAATTAACCGATAAAGCGCAGGAATGTTCCGAGCGGCAGTTTTTTCCCAAAGCTGTCAGCAAGATACAATTCGCCGAATTCGTTATCTAAGCCCCTGTTAAAGTAACTGTTGACCAGATTATTCCCAACCAGGGCTGAAAACCCTATCGAATACATGTTCAGGATCAGGAAATTATTTTTGGGCAGCAGCAGTTTGCTGCACAGCATAATCATTTCGTTGAGGTTATCGTCGAGAATCCACTTTTCGCCGTCAGCACCCCTGCCATAAGCCGGGGGGTCGAGTATGATACCGGAATATGTATTCCCCCTGCGAACTTCGCGCTGCACAAATTTAAGGGCATCTTCAACAACCCAGCGTATATCGGTAAGCTGGCTGTGCTCCATATTTTCACGAGCCCAGCTGATAACCGGCTTCACCGAATCGACATGCACAACCTCAGCTCCTGCCGCCCGCGCTGCCAGCGAAGCCGCCCCTGTGTATGCAAAAAGGTTCAGCACTTTCGGATGCTGCTCTTTTGAAGACGTAACGGCATCATAAATATAATCCCAGTTTGGTGCCTGTTCGGGAAAAACACCAATATGGCGGAAGGATGTAAGGCCTAACCTTACACTAAAATTCATTTTTTTATACGAATAGCTTATACGCCATTGTTCAGGCATGCCTTTCTTTAGTATCCAACGGCCTTTCTCAGTATCATTTTTCTCCAGTTTGAAAGCGGCTGATGACATGCCATCCCATTCCTTTTCGCTCATCGACCGGTTCCAGATTGCCTGTGGTTCGGGACGGATAAGGACGTACTGGCCGAAACGTTCCAGTTTTTCGAAATTACCCGAATCAATAAGCTCATAATCAGTAAACTGCAATGGAGAGAGGAGTTTCATAGACCGGTTTAATAATTGTAATGTTGTGTTATTTGTAAAACGAAATTGTTCTTATTACGTTTCTAATTTTTCCCTCTGAAAAAGGAAACTTCAAGGAACTATTTTTCAGATTCCTTAAAACGAAGGTTGAATTTCTCAGGAAATTTCGCACTTATATCAGCGTAAAATGCTTCTATTATCTTTAAATCCGCATCGTAATCCCCGGTTGGAGTCAGGATTCCGCCAATCCCACCGGTTTTCTTCTTATAATCAAGAAAACCAAAGGCAATAGGAACCTGAGCATGCACTGCAATGTGATAAAACCCCCGTTTCCAGTTCGGGCTTAAGCTGCGGGTACCTTCGGGTGTGATGGTGATAACCAGTTTATCGGCTTTATCAAACATTTCACTAACCTGTTGTACAATATTGGTACTGGCTTTCCGGTCGACAGGAATACCTCCCATAGCAGTTAGAATTTCCCCCAGTGGGAAGAAGAATGCTTCTTTTTTAACAAGGTACCTCGAATAAACACCTATTGACACATAACCTAACCATCCTATTACAAAATCCCAGTTGCTTGTATGAGGAGCCATCATAACCACAAATTTTTTGGTTTCAGGCGGAAATTTGATAATAACCTTCCATCCAAATAATGCAAGTACACTTTTAGCTAATCGTTGTTTCATCTTCATGCGTTCGGGTTGTTTATTAGGACACAAAGTAACATTAAATATATTTGTTCAGGAAATCAACCACAAAATCGATCCCAATATAGTTTTCAGACGAAAGACTTGCTTCGGCAGCGAATGCCAGTCCACAGCTTATTATCCGGTCCATTTCCAGATCCGATATACTGGCCAGTTGCGTTGCATCAAGACCAGAGGTTGCAAGTCCGTATACAACCCCGGCATTAAAATTATCGCCTGCACCAATAGTCGAAACGGGAATAATCTCTTTAACGTTATAGGTCCTGCAGCAGGAAGGAGTATATACCTTAACGGGCCGGGTAGCGTTTGTTACAATAAGGATTTTACAATATTTATTTATTTTTTCGTAAACCTCTTCAGGATCGGAAATTCCGAATAAATGATAAAAATCTTCGTCAGAACCTTTAACTATGGTTGCAACAGAAATGTTATTCATAAAGGACGGCATAAATTGGTCCATTTCAGCAGCATGGGCTTTTCGGATATTCAGGTCATAATAAATAATCGATTTTGCCTCAACTGCTTTCTGAAGGACTTTTAACACACAATCCCTTCGTTCTTTTTTAACAGAATAATAGGAACCGAAGAGCAGAATGTCGTCAATACCGAAATCCGGTAGTTTTGAATACTGTATAGTTACAGGGGAATCATGATAAAAAGAGTACGTGGCATTCCTGTTATGATCGAGCAAAGCCAGGGCAAGTGAAGTTTTGTTATCAGTATACCTGGCACAGAATTCAGTTTGAACATGATTGGTGTTCAGAAAATTACTGATCAAAGTTCCTGCCTGATCTGCCCCAAACTCGCTGATAAGATTTATTTCGGTGCCCATTCGCCCAAGCGAAACCGCAGCATTCAAAACCGAACCTCCCGGAACAGCCTGCAAGGTATATCCTCCATCTGAAACCAGATCCAGGACAGTTTCGCCCAAAGCATATACTCTTCGACTTTTCGGATATGTATCTGTCATGTATTTTTACAGATCTAATTCCAGGTTAAGCTGGTCCCTCAGTTTGTTTACATTGGGATTCTGTTGAGCCATTGCATCAAGCTTTTCGCGGTCGTTCATGTATTTTTTAGTATCAGAAGGCGCTTCTGTAACAATAACCTGCAAGGTAATGAAGTCGTTTTTCAGATCGTTGCGCAGAAATTCGAGCAACATATTTCTTCTTTCATTCAGTTCCTTTTCAAGCACTGTGTTACCAACTGTGATAGAGAGAATATTATCCTGATCAACAGTAATTTTGTACGATGTAAGAGCAGAATAATACAATGCGGAATCCATTTTTTTCAATTCAGCATACCTCAAAAGCGATTCCTCCATCTGTTCAAAAGTAAAGCTCTCGTTACGATCCTTAATCTGGTCTGCTTTTACTGAACCGGCTAGCTGATCAGCCTGCGTAACTGATTTTATTGAAATACTCGAGGTATGATGCGATTGTACCGGCATATCATGCTCTGGCTTTGGTTCCGGTTCCGGATCAGGCTGTTTTGCCATTACAGGCTGTGGTACTGTTACGGTGACAGGCGCGACTGTTATTTCGGGTACAGCAACTGGTTCAGAAACAGCAACTGGTTCGGGTACAGCAACCGTTTCGGGCACTGAGTCAGGAATTAATTCGGCAGCTACAGGAACCGGAGCAGACAGAACCGGCTGGATAACGGATTCAGCCACCACATTCTGTGGTTCAACAATTGCAGTGGGTATGGCTGCTACTGCAGTAGCCTGTATAACAGGGATCGGAGTAACCGCCGGCATCTGCATCTGGCCGCTTAGCCTGCATATCTGGATTAAAGGCACTTCAAGGGAGAGTCGTTTATTATTTGAAGTACGGTATGTAACATCGCACTTATTAATAATATCCAAAGCATCAATTAATAACTGAAGAGATACAGAACGTGCCTGGCTGGCATACTTTGTCCTGATTGCATCGCTGGTTTCGATAAGTTTTACAGTGGCAGCATCAATGCTCATTAGCAGATTGCGCAAATGCTCACCCATTCCGGTAATAAAATGTTGCCCGTCGAAACCCTTTTCAACAACCTCGTTAATAATCAGCAATGTATCCCTGTAATTGCCTTCCCGCATAAACTCCATAATACGGAAAAAATATTCGTAATCGAGCACATTCAGGTTCTCGAGGACTAATTCGCGGCTGATATTCCGGTCGCCAAGATTTACCATCTGATCGAAAACTGACAAAGCATCACGCAGGGCGCCATCGGCTTTATGCGCAATAATATGCAGGGCTTCGGCATCGGCTGTTACACCTTCGCTTTCAGCAACAAAAGCAAGGTGTTTTGCAATATCATCCACAGTAATGCGCTTGAAATCGAAAATCTGGCATCGCGAAAGGATGGTAGGAATAATTTTATGCTTCTCAGTGGTTGCCAGTATAAATTTAGCGTAGGCCGGAGGCTCTTCGAGTGTTTTCAGGAAAGCATTGAAGGCCGATGGTGAAAGCATGTGAACTTCATCGATAATATACACTTTATATTTCCCCATCTGTGGCGGAATACGCACCTGGTCAACCAGGTTACGGATATCATCAACGCTGTTGTTAGAAGCAGCATCAAGTTCATGAATATTAAACGAAGCTGAATCGTTAAAAGCTTTGCACGAGGAGCATTCGTTGCAAGGTTCTGTATCGCTGGTTGGATTCAGACAGTTTATGGTTTTTGCCAGTATACGGGCACATGTGGTTTTACCAACACCCCTGGGACCGCAAAAAAGGAAAGCTTGTGCAAGCTGATTGTTACGTATTGCGTTTTTAAGGGTTCCGGTTATTGATATCTGTCCTACAACAGTACTGAAAGTTACAGGACGATATTTGCGAGCCGATACAATAAAATTATCCATAATAAACAGGTAGTTAGTTTAATATCCCTGAATCGGAACCATTGTAACCGTATTCAGGGAGGGCAGAATATCCAGATTCAAAAGTATAACAATTCGGCTAATAAGTGCAGTTTTGTTAATAAAAAGGGAAGGCAGGTACTTGAAAATTCAGCTTGAATATTCAGGTTGTCTATGACTCCAGAATTCCATGAACCGGTATGCAAATTACTTTAAAGTTGCAGAGAGGGGGTGGAAAATTAAATACCAAATACCAAAAAATGAATGCACTTGCCTGCTTTCCCCGATTTGACGATAAAAACCTGTGTAAGAAATATTGCTTCGGATAAAAAACGTATTTTTGCGCTATATCCATTGTAGAAATGCTGATACTGGTTCCAAAAGAGACAAACCGACTGCGCTATTCCATGCAGCTGCTTCTTACACGGCTGCTGGGGCTGGAATTAGAATTCACCAGCGAAATTTCATTTTTTCTTGAATTCAGCGGTCCGAAATTTTCGTATGGCGTACCTGTTGACAAAAAATCGCTCTTTTTTGCTTCCAACGGTTTACTTTTCGAAAGTAAAATTTCAGCAAAAGACCTTAGACATTTCACCTTCGAAGGCGGATTGGTTTTTTTCCCTGTTCTGGATACGGACTCTGTTCTGCCTTTCGATCTATTTGCCGCGTGCTTTTACCTGGTAAGCCGTTATGAGGAATATCTGCCTCATATCCGAGACAATCACAACCGGTTTCTTGCCACCGGAAGTGATGCATTTCAGCAGGGCTACCTTAATAAGCCACTCGTTAACATATGGTCTTTAAGGTTAAGGGATATACTGCATTCGCAGTTTCCTGAGATATCGTTTTCAACTCCTGTATATAGTTTTATTCCTACTATTGATATAGACGCTGCATATGCCTATAAGAATAAAGGCATTACCCGCGCAGTCGGAGGCATTTTCAAGGCTTTCCAGAATAAAGATTACGATGAAGTACGCCATAGGGTAAGAGTCCTTTTCAGGCTCGAACCTGATCCTTTCGACACTTTTTCACTGCAGATGAGATTGCAGGAAAAGTACAGGTACCGGCCGGTTTATTTTATTCTGCTGGCTGATTACGGTCCTAATGATAAAAATATACCATACAACAACAGATATTTCCAGAACCTGATCAGGTACCTGGCCGATTATGCTGAAATTGGGATTCATCCATCGTATGCTGCTTCGTTGCAGCCTTCACTTATGGTGATGGAAACAGCCCGTTTATCTAAAATCCTGAAACTCGAGGTAGAACGCAGCCGGCAGCATTTCCTGAAGCTAAGCCTGCCCGAAACATACCGGAATCTTATCAATAATGATATCATTCACGACTATACCATGGGTTATGCTGAAGCTCCAGGATTCAGGGCATCAATCTGCACACCCTTCCCTTTTTTCGATCTCGACCAGGACCTGCCAACTGACCTGATGATACACCCTTTCGCAGTGATGGACGGCACACTGAACAGCTATCTGAAACTCACCCCAAAAAAGGCAACGGCAACAATAAATGAACTGATAGAAGAAGTCAGGAAAGTCGGAGGAACATTCATCCCGTTATGGCATAATTCTACGTTAAATGATGAAGGAGAATGGAAAGGATGGCTTGATGTATACATCCGAATGCTTGAAAAAGGCACAAAATAATCAGAGTTATCAGCATTCTGAGGATTTAACCAGCAAAAAAATACCCTCCAATTTCAGAAAAGTCTATAAAAATAATCCGAATCCGAATAAAACAGGGAGTAAATTTAGAAAGCAGCAATAACGCTATATTACATACCTGACAGCCAACAAAATTGCAACCTGAGCGGTCGGGTTATTCCAACACACGCTTCACCAATATATAATTTCAATCCAATCACATACAACCTCTGCTAACTGACAGCCAACAAAAAACGATGATACGTTTCCTGCAACATGATAAGATTGATACTGCACGTTGGGACGACTGTATAAGCAATGCTGTTAACGGAAACCTGGTTGCATTTTCGTGGTACCTTAACATTGTTTCTCCTGGCTGGTGTGCACTTGTTGAAGGTGATTATGAAAGCGTTTTTCCTTTGCCTGTTTCTTCCAGGAATGGAATTAAATATATGATGCAGCCTTATTTCTCCCAACAACTGGGACTCTTTTCGCGTGCGCTGCCTTTGGAAGATATGGTAGCAGTTTTTTTGAACAACATCCCGTCCGAATACAGGTATATCGATATAAATCTGAATTCCTTCAATAGGGTCCCCAAAGCGGAAAATGTTTCTGAAATGATTAATCTTGAACTGGACCTAAGCGGCGACTATGGAACCATTTCAGCCGGGTATCAGTCCAATCTGCAGCGTAACCTGAAAAAGGCATCACAAAACAAGCTTCAAATTTCCACTACTGTTAAGCCAGAGGAACTCATTTCGTTATTCCGTGCAAATAAAGGTCAGGATTTAAAAAATCTGCAAAACGATCAATATAACCTGATCAAGCAGATAGCAGGCGAAAGCATCAGCAAAGGGACTGGGGAAATCTGGGGAGTATATAATGAAAACAACGAGCTGGCAGCCGGCATTCTGTGGGTAAGAAGCCATCAGAAGGCAGTATTTCTTTTCTCGGCATTGTCAGATACCGGGAAAAAGAGTAATGCCATGCCCTGGCTAATAGACTTGTACATAAGTCAGCATGCAGGCAAATCACTGACCCTCGATTTTGAAGGCTCTAACAATCCGGGTCTGGCGCGCTTTTACAGTAGCTTTGGAGCTAAAAAGGTGACCTATCAAAGATATATTCATAATTCGTTGCCCTATCCTATGCGATTAGCACTGAAAATATGGAGGAAAAGCAGGTTGCTTCTAAATTTTTACTTTCCTTTGTTGAACCATTAAGTTAAAGTACCTATTTTTGTCTGATCTCGGAAAACGTAAATCATAAACCGCTTAAAAACCAGAAGTATGGTGATCAATATCGGCAGTAAGAATTCAATTGTAAACCAGTTCATCTGTGAATTGCGTGATGCTTCCATACAGAAAGACAGCATGCGTTTCCGCAGGAATATGGAACGCATAGGAGAGATTTTTGCCTATGAGATCAGCAAAACCATGGAATATGAAACCAGGGAAGTTATTACCTCACTGGGCACTGCCGAAATGCAGGTAATAAAAAACAAACCCGTGCTGGCAACCATCCTCAGAGCAGGCTTGCCTTTGCATCAGGGGATACTCAATTACCTTGACAATGCTGATAATGCCTTTGTTTCGGCTTATCGTGAGCACCGCAAGGATGATGATTTCGCCATTCAGATTGAATACGTCTCGAGTCCGGAAATTGAGAAAAGGGTTCTGATATTATCCGACCCTATGCTTGCTACCGGTCAATCCATGGTTTCGGCCTATAAAGCCCTGCTTGTGCATGGGAAGCCGGCACATACTCATTTTGTTTCAGTAGTTGCAAGCGTGCAGGGAGTTGAATACCTGAAGCGCATGCTCCCCAAAACAGGCACCACCATTTGGGTGGCTGCTATTGACGATGAACTCACAGCTCAGGGATATATTGTTCCGGGTTTGGGCGATGCCGGCGACCTTGCCTTTGGTAATAAGGTCTAAAAATCCATTTAAAGATTATTTGCAATCTTTTATAAAAATGAAGCAACATTTCAAGGGTTGTTTCGTTACTATAGGAAAGCATAATAACCTTGTCAGGATTCATCAAAATATTAATCGTTTTTTTGGTTAGCAGCATCAAATTTCTGATTGCTCCTGCCCTGTCATTCGGCATGGGTCTTAACTTTGTACAAACCTGGCTATCAACAACTGCCGGCGGCATTGTGGGTGTTATCATGTTCTTTTTTCTAAGCAGGTGGATTCTGTTGTTATACTCCAGATATATTTCCTACTACACACATGTATTGAGGGTAAAATTTTACGGATTGCTGAACATCAAAGTGCCGAAATTTATTCCGGCCAAAAGGTTTACCCGGCGCAACAGGCTAATAATTAAGATAGTGCGCAAATATGGTCTGGCCGGTATTGCAATACTGACCCCTGTATTGTTATCCATTCCTGTAGGCACCTTTATTGCAACAAGATACTATTCAAACAACCGCTATTTACTGATCTATCTGAGCGGCTCCGTACTATTCTGGTCACTGTTCATGTCTTCTGCCATTTCTCTTTTTTAGACTTTTTCCTGAAGTTTGATTTTTTATTCACAGAGTAAAATTAAATCATTAATTTTACTCTGGATTTACTGTAACAGCACCACTTTCTAGGCTGACAGCACATTGGAACTTAAACATAAGTTTAACCATTTAATATTCTAATCATGAAGTTGTTGTCGGGCAGTCTGGTTCTTGAAAATCTTCGTATTTCAATGCAATCAGTTCGAAGCCATATGATGCGCACCACGCTTACTGTGCTAATTATTGCATTCGGGATCATGGCACTGGTTGGTATACTTACCTCCATTGATGCCATTAAATATTACCTGAACGATAATTTTCAGATGATGGGAGCCAACACCTTCACCATTCGTAACCGTACTATGCAGGTGCATATAGGCAATAAACGCAGCAAAGCAAATAATTTCAGGGAAATCACTTTCGAACAAGCTATGCGTTTTAAAGATTCGTATACATTTCCTGCAACGCCTTCGGTTTATATATTTGCCACTAACCTTGCTACAGTAAAATATTCAACAAACAAAACTAATCCGAATGTTCCGGTAATCGGCTGCGATGAAAATTACATTATAACATCAGGAAATGAAATTATACAGGGACGTAACATTTCCCCAACCGAAGTATTCTATGGCGCTTCGGTTGCCATTATCGGGAGTGATGTTATAAAGAAGGTATTCAAGAACAAAGAAGATCCCGTTGGGAAATTTGTTACTATTGGTCCCGGAAGGTATCTTGTAGTCGGAGTATTAAAAGAAAAGGGATCGAGCCTGGGGTTTAATCCTGATAATATTTGCCTGATACCCATAAACAATGCACGCCAAAGGTTTGCCAGGCCCAATGCATCCTATAGCATTAATGTTCATGTTGCTGACGGCGAAAAGCTTGAAGCTGCAATTGATGAAGCAACCGGTGTGTTTAGGATAGTACGGCAGGTGAATGTCGGCGATGATGACAGTTTCGATATTTCAAAAAGCGATAATCTTGCCAATATGTTATTCGACAGTTTGAGCTACCTGCGCTTTGCGGCAATCATAATAGGGGTGATTACGCTGCTGGGTGCGGCGATAGGACTGATGAATATCATGCTTGTTTCGGTTACCGAACGTACGCGTGAAATAGGTATCCGCAAAGCAATTGGCGCAACCAAACATACTATTCGTAACCAGTTTCTTGCTGAAGCGATTGTAATTGCTCAGATTGGAGGATTACTGGGTATTATTCTGGGTATTGGTATAGGCAATGCACTTGCACTGTCAATCGGAACAAGCTTTATTATTCCATGGAACTGGATTATCTGGGGAGTTGGATTGTGCCTGATTGTTGCTTTGGCTTCGGGTATTATACCAGCTGTTAAAGCTGCAAAACTAGACCCTATTGATGCCTTGCGATACGAGTAATCAGTTATAACTCAAAAGTACTTCTCTTGAATTTTTGTGTTTAATTGTTGTTTTTCAAATAGTTACATATATTTTTTAAATTATTTTGACAATTGTCGTATTTTTTGCGACAAATTGCGTACCTTTGTGGGAAATTAAGGACAATGGAAATATTCGATCCACAGGTAGCTTACGGTTCAATTGATAGCAGTACCGCATTTTCACTTATTGAATTGGTACGGCATGGAATTGGATTTGCCGCATTCGACAAATTTGCAGATAAAAGCCCTTTCAGTATAAATGAGTGGTGTACTTACCTGCATCTATCGGAACGTACCCTGCAGCGCTACAGAAGTGAAAAACGTAAATTCGATCCGCTTCAATCAGAAAAAATTATTGCAATCGCATTATTTTACAACAAAGGAGTTGAAGTTTTTGGAACTGCTGACAAGTTTAATTCGTGGCTTGAAACCGATAACCTTGCCCTGGGAAAAACAAAGCCTAAAATGTTTCTAGATAACTCCTTTGGCATTAATTTGCTGATGGATGAACTCACCGCCATTGAATACGGAGTCCTGGCATGATCGTTTTCCGCTTAAGCAAATCGAAGTTTGCCAGTGATCTTTCAGGAAAGGGTGCTGAAAAAAGTGGTGGCCGCTGGAACAGCAAAGGAACTGCTATGGTATATACCAGTGCATCAAGAGCTTTGTGCACAACCGAAATTGCTGTTCATACTCCCTTAGGCAACCTGCCACTTGATTATAAACTCATATCCATTGAGATTCCGGATGAAATTGTAATCCAGGAATTTGCACAAAAGGATCTCCCCAACAATTGGAAATCCATTCCACATTCGCATTCAACACAACTTTTGGGTGATAAATTTATTGCAGATAGCCAGTATATGGTATTAAAAGTACCTTCGGCTGTGGTCCAGGATGAATTTAATTTCCTTATTAATCCTAATCATGCTGAATCTTATAAAATTATAATCAAAGCAATCGAACCATTTAACTTTGATGAGCGACTGTTTTTCAAGTAAATTCAGCTATAATTTCACATTCTTTAACCGCTCGACTATTTCAAACACTGCCGGGCAGGTTTCCATATTTTTTAGTGTAATATTCAGAACCTGTTGCATCCGCCGCCGATCGGTATGGGGGTAATCGCGGCAGGCACGGGGGCGGTTTTCATAAATTTTACAGTAATTATCCTCACCCAGGAAAGGGCACGGCATCGTCCTGAATACATAATCCTGATCCTCATCCAACCGAAGATATTTTGCAGTAAGCTCTGATGGCTTAATTTTTAAGGCTGAGGAAACCCGGCGTATATCTGCATCAGTGATCCTTGGCCCCAGCGATCTGCAGCAGTTGCCACAATCGAGGCAGTTAACTTCCTCAAATACCTCCTCATGAAGGCGGTGAAAAGCATCATCCACTTTTCCAGGGTCTCTGCCGGAAAGCTGACGAAAAAAAGTAGAATTTTCTTTCTTTTTCTTTGCTGCCTGCAATTGTAATGCATCCAATAACTGGGGAGTGATTTTCATATCTGCCAGGCAGTATAGAAGAATATTAAATTAAACTGAAATAAAGAGTCCTGAACTCAGGGATAGCTTATCAGTAACTAAACTCCAAATTAAGAGATCCCTCTTTCTTTCTTTACCTGTTCGTACGAAGCATTCAAATCCTGGAATTTAGCGTTGGCGGCTTTTTGCACATCATCACCAAGGTGTGCAACCCGATCGGGATGATATTTAAGAGCCATACGGCGGTATGCTTTTTTGAGTTCCTCGTCGGAGGCATCAGGTGTGACTTCAAGAACCCTGTAAGCGCTGGTAGTATCTTTGACGAACATAGCTTTGATACTTTCAAAATCACTATTCCTGATGCCGAGTATTCCAGCAATCCGGGTGATAAGTTGTAGCTCGGCAGCATGAACCTGGGAGTCGGCAGCGGCCAGGCCAAACAGAAAATGCATAAGTTGCAGACGCGAAGGGTATTCCATATACTGCTTTATCTGAACACCAACCTGTTGCAGATCATATTCTTTCTTTAGAAGTTCGCGTAAAATCAGAAGCTGCCTTTCGGCTTCATCCGAACCGAATTGCTGTAGCAAAAACCTTCTAACAAAGTCAAGTTCCGACCGCAGCACCTTCTGATCCGATTTCATAACAGCCGAAGCGAGAATCAGCAAACTGAGAATAAAATCGTTGGGCGTAGTTTGTGGAGTATTGAAATTAGGCTGCTTATGCGGTTCATATTCATATTTACCACTTTGCATTCCATCGATCATGGAGCCTAATGCGAAACCAAGTATAGCACCTATCGGTCCACCTGCTGCCCACCCTATACCTCCACCAAGCCATTTGAGAAATTTTGCCATTGCGTAATTGGATTATTCTGCAAAAGTATATAAACTGTGAAATTGGCTGTTAAATAAGTCATAACCTTTGTTAAAATTACTAATGCAACATTCAGGAGTGCTATTTCTCAATATTTCAGAAAAACAAAAGGCCACCCTGAGGCAGCCTTTTGAAACAAGTTTATCCTTAAAACTTAGCTGATACGTTCGCTCAGTGGAAGACCGTACTCTTCAACCATGCAGATGTCGAGTTTTTCGAGTTCGTCAAGAATAGGATTGTATATTCCGGGAAGAACCGGGCGGAAAACTCCTTTTTCGGTTATCTGTCCGGCAAGTATCATTTCGACACCGATTGCGGCAGGTAAAGCAACTGTGCGGGCTACCGAAGTATCAGTAGCAGGAGTGCCAAAATCGAGCATACGTGAGCGGATCACTTCCTGTTTGCCGTCAGGATAGGTTGCCAGAAATGTATGTTGCATGGCAACCATGTCGCGTTCGTTCTGTCCAAGTTCCATTTTTGCAATCATCAGATCGCTGGTAACTTCGTACGGTGAATCTTCGGTCCGGTTTAGCGGTTCGTTGCTGAATAAACCAAGCCATTCCATAGCATCGAGAGCGTATGCATCGGCATTCATTCCAAGATGGGCTGCCACTTTCTGACGGATACCACTACTATCAGTTTCTCCTATTTGTTGTGCAATAAAGTCAGCGTATGTTTTGTTCAACAGGTTAACTTTATCGTACGAAATCAGGTTGAGCTGCTTCATAGCATGCAGGGTTTCGCACCAGCCTTTATAACGGAAAGTTCCCCGCTGAATGGTTTTTACTTCAGGGATACCGTAAATTTCGATATATGAAATGGAGTCACGGTTCGGGTACACTTCTAACTGACCTACTTCAGGGAAATTAACCTTAAGTGGACTTTTGAATAAATTTTCAGTCGGGACATACACTTCAAGATTATCTTTCATGTATTTGCCATCGTTATTTCCGGCCATTACAACGCCTTTGGGACTCCATGAAAATTTGTATTTAAATGGGTTTGAAGCAGCTTCGGGAGCGGGCAGTGCGCCGCAAATGGAATAGAATTCTTCTATTTTTCCACCTTTGTTGTGCACGTTATCGATAATGCGCATTGCCGACATATGATCGATACCCGGATCGAGTCCCAGTTCGTTCAGAATGATGATACCGGCTTCCTTTGCCTGTGCATCAAGAGCCTGCATTTCAGGTTTTACATACGATGTGGTAACCATGTTCTTTTTGTGCAAAAGACAGTATTTTGCAACCAGCAAGTGATGCAGATACGGCAGCAGACTGACCGAAAGGTCGTGTCCTGCAACCATCTGGCTCAGAGTTTCTTCATCTTCAACGGTCCAGGCTACAGCGATGCCGTTAGGATGGCCGGCAATCATTTCTTCGGCTTTACTTTTGGTACGTGTTGCCACAGTTACCTGGATGCCTTTGTTGAGCAAGTGTTTTACGATAGGGCGGACCACCAGGCCAGCACCCAGAATAAGGACTTTCTTCATTGTGTTTTATTTGGGTTTAAACAGTGTTTTACATTTGGGTATACACATAATCAGGTATCCCTGATTACAGCAATTCATTTTTTACAATTCATTCAAATGAGTTTCCAGGTACTTGTATTGGGGCGTAAGCTCACCACGGTGAAGGATTAATGCGCTCTTAATGGCCCGTGGCAGATCGAGTGCTTCAAAATCATCATTGAAATCGCAATCGGCAATAGCTTTTACATAATTTATAAGCACATCAGCAAAGCCGGCTGATGAATCCCTGGGCAGTTCACTTGGAAGAATATCAACCGACATCACCAGCACACCGTTGCCTGTATGGCCCATGGTGTGGGTGCGTGAATCAGGATGATAAACAAAAATCGGATCCTCTATTTCGGTGCCTTTTTCGGTACATTCAACTGAGCCATGTACATCGCATGAAATATCGCCGATCACTCTCAGTTTGGGAGTCCCTGATTCAAACAGTTTTTGGAGATAATCCTTGGTAACCAGTTTAGGATAGCGGGCATCCCAATAAATGCAGTTAATAAGCATATCGATATAAGGAATGTATTGTTCGAATTTGCTTTTGAATTTTTCGGGGGAATTGTAATATTCGTGCAGATCGAAATTCTCATTTTCATTTATGGGCTCGACCAGGTGTTCTTCTTTAAAGACAACCTTATAGATTAGATTATCGGGGAGTTTGCTTCGCTGCTTCAGCGAAAGTAGTTTTTCGGGCGAAATTTCTTTTACCGGCAGCAGGCCTATAATTTCCTGCGCTCCCTGCGATACGTTACCATAACCGGTAAATGCCACGGTAAACGGGCGTAATTCTTCCGGCATTCCTTTTTCGGCAATCTCCTGCCCTACTGCTGATATAACTTCACGAACTTCGGCCAGTGAACTGTACTGATGAGCCTGCCTGATCTGTTCAAAAGGCGTCTTATAGCCTGCTTCCTTTAAACGGAGGCCCATTGACCATAAGGAATTGATCATACCGGCCAAACCTGCATACCTGCCGAAGAATATCAGCCTTTTGCCCTGCTCATCAACAACGCGCTCATAATCAATCAGATTACATTTCGTCTCCATCATTTTACGGAGCATGGGCATGTTGTATGACTGACCTTTAATAACATGTGAGAAGAAGATATATGTCTTATCCGCTTCGAAAAACGAAACCGGCATTTCTTTAACACCGAAAATAACGCTGCATTCCTTAAGGTCCGTGGCTATTCTGGCTCCTGCCTGAATGTATTCCTCATCGGTGAACACTCTTTTTTCGGACGTCTGAACTACGAAGTCAAGTTTCTTGTTTTTTATCAGCCGCTCCACATGTTTAGGGGTAAGGGGAGCTCTGCGTTCCATCACGTATTTATCTTCGTGGCGTATTCCTATAAAGTTACTCATGAGGTGATATTACATTGATATTAGCAACATATTAATACTTATTTTTTTGAATATCAGAGACTTAATACCTTTAAGTGAATCGCTGATAAGCACGGCAAACATATCAAAAAATTAATACATTTGCACCATACGATTAAAATTGTTTTTCCAATCACTATATACATGAGCCAGCAAGGCAAAACATCACGTTTTCAGAGAGTTAAAAAATACATTTTCCGGATTATCCGCTATGGCCTGATTTTGTTTTTTGGAAGCAGTATTTTTTTCACCTTGTTATATCGCTTTGTGAATCCGCCCGTCACTCCTCTGATGCTGATTCGTGTAGTGGAGAATATTGCTGATGGCAAAAAACCTTCAATCAACAAGGACTGGGTATCTATTGAGGATATTTCCAAAAACCTGGTGCTGGCTGTTATTGCATCAGAAGACAATAATTTTGAAAGCCATTACGGTGTTGATTTTAAAGCCATTGAAAAAGCCAATAAACTGAATAAACGGGGAAAGAAGATCCGCGGTGCAAGCACGATCACGCAACAAACGGCTAAAAACACTTTCCTTTGGCCTGCCCGCACCTATGTGCGCAAAGGACTTGAGCTGTACTTTACAGGCCTTGTTGAACTGGTTTGGGGGAAGAAGAGAATTATGGAGGTATACCTGAATGTGATCGAAATGGGCGATGGCATATACGGAGCCGAAGCAGCATCACAGGAGTATTTTCATAAATCATCAAAAAAACTGTCAAGTGCTGAAGCTGCTTCCATTGCCGCTGTGCTGCCTAATCCACGAAAATGGAGACCTGACCGACCAACCGCGTACATTGCCCGAAAAAAATCATGGATCCTGTGGAATATGAATAATGTGGTAAGGCCTGATTGGTAAGATACAGAAACAACTGCCGGCAGGAATCATGATAAATGCGGACAGAGAGGGAAATCAATTATTTAAAATGCGTGTTCAGCCCAACTATTACGATTAAACCTGGTAGTCAAACATTTAAAGTACCCATAAAAATCCTTTTCTCAGTGTAAATCAATTCTGTAAAATAAAATTACAAAATGCATACATGTAATTGATTTCATAATAAATACAAAAACTGTGAACACCAGCATACTGACCCCTGCCAAGAAAACATTTTCAACCCTTTTTATTTTAGCAATCTTACTTACGATAAGTTCGTGCACACCGGGTGTTTCAACCAGCCAGATAAAGGCCTATGCGCCCCTGGACCCAAAGCAGGAAGTAATTGTTTTTGGAATTGACCAGCAAACTCCTGCCGATGCGGAAATCATCAAACAGATCAGGACCGGAGATAAAGGTTTTTCGCCAGACCCCAATTTCGACATTGTTATCCGGCAGGCAAAGTTTCAAGCCCGTAAATCAGGCGGGAATGCCATCAAAATAATTGAACACAGGGCACCAACCGCTTTTGGGAGCCCGGTGCACAGAATTACAGCCGATATATTAAGAATCCCTAATGTCGAAGAATTATACATGAATGAAACGGAAGAAATAATTCCGGGTGCGGATTTCGCACTTTTACATGTTTTCAGATATGGCGGCTACGGGTTTTTGATTAGTTATAACTTAGTGCTGGGCGACTCTGTGTTATGTAAAGTTCGCAGTAACTTTTCAAAAACCATCATGTTAAAAAAGGAGGGGCCGAATATTCTATGGGCTCAGACAGAGGCAAGATCGCAGGCACTTATCGATATTAAGTTTGGAAGAGAGTATTACCTCCGATGCAGCATTAACACTGGCGCGGCAGTCGGTATTCCGAAACTGGAATTGGTTGACAGCGCTACAGGAAAATCGGAACTTAAAGCAATTGAACTGAATAATAATTAGTGCTATCATGTCTGTTATAAACTGAATATGCCCTGATAATACCAGCCAGTTCCAAAAATCAATCCCTTCTATTCATTTCTTCATTAGCAAGATTTTGAAATTGCTAAGCTGACCATTTTTATATGTAATACAACCTCCGTTTGGCCGGATTCTTAAATTAGTTGTATTTTGCACGCTTGAAACGAAACATTGAGTTACTTGCACCAGGCGGTGATCTGGATTCCATTAAAGCTGCAATAGCCGCAGGAGCGGATGCCGTGTACTGTGGCCTGGATAAATTCAATGCCCGAAACCGGGCCTCCAATATCAGCTTCGACGATTTAAACGGGATTCTACGCCTTGCTCATAAAAACAACTGCCAGGTTTTTCTTACCCTTAATATCATAGTGGTCGACAGTGAAATCCCTGCTCTTTTTGTACTGCTGAATAAAATAGTAAATACCAGCATCGATGGAATTATTGTTCAGGACATAGGACTGCTGTATCTTATCTCAACCTATTTTAAAGGTCTGAAGATTCATGCATCCACTCAGTTAACCACTCATAATGAAGGGCAAATACAGTTTTTAAGCAAACTGAAAGCGACCAGGGTTAACCTGTCAAGAGAATTGAATATCAGTGAGATAAAAGCGTTAACTGACATTGCTCACCAAAACAATATGCTGACTGAGGTATTTGTTCACGGTTCCAACTGTATCTCTTTTTCGGGCATCTGTTATATGAGTTCAGTTCATGGCGGGAATTCAGGAAACCGCGGCCGCTGCAGTCAGCCCTGCAGGGATCAGTATCAAACAACGCTTGCCGGCAAGGATTTTCCACTTAATCTGAAGGACAATTCAGCTTTTTCCGATCTGAGGGCATTATCGGAAGCAGGTGTGGATTCCCTGAAGATTGAAGGAAGGATCAAGAAGTTCCATTATGTGTATACAGTGGTAGATGTATGGCGGAAACAACTCCGGCGTTTTTATGAACAGGATGAGGTAAGCCCTGACAACAGTGAACTGCATAAAGTATTTAACCGCGATTTTTCAAACTCTTTCCTGAAAGGAAAAATCAGTAAGGATATGTTTATCGACAATCCCCGCGATAATTCGGCTATCCATTTATCTGAATCCGATGGTTGTTCCACCGACGAAAAACTAGAGAAAGCAAAAGGCGATATTTACAACGAACGGACCGGAATTATAACTTCGGTAGAAGATAAAATTAACCAGCTCAGTTGTTCAAAAGCACCATTGGTACTCAGCATTTCCGGGCAATGTGGCACTCCTCT
>CAIJPI010000112.1 GCA_903822525.1 uncultured Bacteroidales bacterium
CAAACACCTGAAATATTAGTTAAGCAATAATTTACAATTATCTCATTACCTATAAAATACAGATTATCAAGATGGAACCCGGATAACTTACCTGAACTTGCTGATGAGTTCAGTCGCAACAGCTCTTGATTCGAGGTCGGTAGCTTCGTAATCGCTGAGTGAAGGGTTGCCCTTAAAACTGATTTTCGACATACTGAGTTCGATAAGCTCAGGTATCTGCAGAAATTTGATTTCATTCCGGAGGAAAGCATGCACGGCCACCTCATCGGCGGCATTCATAACACAAGGCATATTCCCGCCAAGGCGGATGGCTTCGTATGCAATATTCAGACACCTGAAGTTCTCCGTATCCGGCTTTTCGAAAGTAAATTGCAGGCATTGGTCGAAACGGAATTTTGGAAATTGCGAAGGCAAACGCTGAGGATAAGTGAGGGCATATTGGATCGGGAGCCGCATATCAGGCATTCCCATCTGGGCTTTAATGGAGCCGTCGGCAAATTGCACCATGGAGTGAATAATGCTCTGCGGATGAACCACCACTTCTATTTTGGGGATTTCGATATTAAAAAGCCATTTTGCTTCAATCACTTCGAGGCCTTTATTCATCAGGGTGGCCGAATCGATTGTGACTTTACATCCCATATTCCAGTTCGGATGTTTTAATGCCTGTTCCTTTGTAACATGCTGCAGTTCCTCGTGGTTCATCCCTCTGAAAGGTCCGCCGGAAGCAGTAAGTATTATTTTTTCGACAGGATTGTGAAATTCCCCGGCCAGGCATTGGAAAATCGCAGAATGCTCCGAATCGACAGGGTAAATATTCACCCCTTTGTCGCGCGCAAGTTTCGTAACCAGCTCACCTGCAACAACAAGGGTTTCTTTATTGGCAAGAGCAATTTGCTTGCCGGCTTCAATGGCGCGAAGAGTAGGTTTAAGCCCGCTCCAGCCTACCAAAGCCACCAATACCATGTCGATGCTTTCCATTTCAACAATCTGCTCAATGGAAGCACTTCCTGAGTATACTTTGATATCGTAGGGATCGAGCGCTTCGTATACCCGCTGGTACAAGCTTTCATTTGAAATCACAACAGCATTGGGCATAAATTCCAACGCCTGCCTGATGAGCAATTGCGAATTGGAATGAGCAGTAAGCACTTCAACATCGAGTTTATCGGGGTGCTGCTTTATAACTTCAAGCGCCTGTGTCCCGATTGAGCCTGTTGATCCAAGTATGGCGATGCGTCGTTTCAAATGTGGAAAAGTAGTTAAAGGATGGCTTATTATTATACGAATACGGCTGATTTCAGCTGAACGCAGAGGCCATCCTCAGGTTAAAAAACTATGTAATCTTTTGGATTCACCGGGATGCCGTTAATCCACAATTCGAGATGCAGGTGCGGACCTGTCGACAGCTCACCGGTTTCGCCGATTATGGCAACGGTTTCGCCCGCATGCACAATATTTCCTTCTTTTTTCAGCAGAACTGAATTGTGTTTGTATATTGAAATAACATTTCCAGGATGCTGTATGGCAATAACATAACCGGTTTCGACCGTCCAGCCCGAAAAAATAACCGTTCCGTCCTGAACTGATTTTATAACTTCATCACGGGCCGCAACCACATCAAGTCCGAAATGCTTGCGTAAAGGATCAAATTCACTTGTCACCGTTCCTTTGATAGGTGAGAAAAATGTCAGGTTACGCATGGACGAACCTTTACCGGCCGACTTATCCGATTTAAAAAGGTTGTATTTGTTCACATTTTCGTATTCTGACCTGAGTGTAGAATCTTCCGGAGAACGCTTATCCTTTAACGACTGGTAATTACGCGTTTGTGCCGTATCGAGCGGAAGCATCTGCCTTTCGTTCGGCATATCGCCTCCAAGGACTTTTTTCAGATCGTTGAGGTATCGTTCCTGCGACCGCATTGCAAATGCAACCGAATCGGAACGCAGCTGCAGTTCGTAAATACGTCTTTGTAAGGTTACATCGGTATACCCCGGAATATATTCCTTGAGTGGGGTAAAAGCAATAATATAGGTTGTGATTAAAACCAGTATAATGGAAAGCAAGCCAATGGCTACAAATACATTCAGCCGCGAAAGCTTAAACGAGATACGCTCTTCGAGTGTTTCCTCATTTAAAATCACAAGCCTGTACTGATCGCGGATACGTCGCACAAGGAGCTTCCAGATTTTTGTTCTTTCGGATTTAAGGTCCATAGTTTTTTACTGCAACTTGCCTATTATTTTGCAAACCTACCTAAAATTAAAAAATTCAACACGATATCCCTGAAATATAATTTCATAAAAGTACTTAAAATTTCGCTTTGACTACTGATTATCTTCACTTTGCCTCAATAGCAATTAAATGGAAGTCAATCTGACTGCATTTGCAGATATTGAGCTTTCATAATTACTGTTTCTGAAGGAAGGCTGTTGGATGGACTTGCTACCTTCAGTAAAAAAGACCTGTTTGTAGTGCTAAATTCAAAGCAGCCCTTAATTACCACAATTAAACAGCACTTATGGCAGTAAATTGGAAAAAATGAAATATTTTTGCACTCTTTGAGTTAATAGTGTACAATTACTATTGAATTCAGGTAAATAAATACATACCAGCTTTTGAAA
>CAIJPI010000113.1 GCA_903822525.1 uncultured Bacteroidales bacterium
GGGGATAAGTGAGATGCTTTCGATAAAATCCTTCAGAACGGCAACTCTTTTCAAGGGATCGCGGCCGGTTTCGCTTAGCAGCAGATCGATCTTGAAATGGATAAAATCCTTTGCATTCTGCTGTATAAACTCCTGCACTTCGGCGCCACGGCGCGTGCGGGCATACGAATCAGGATCTTCACCATCAGGGAACAACACTACTTTTACGTTCATGCCCTGCTCGAGAATCATGTCGATACCACGGAACGAAGCTTTGATACCGGCAGGATCGCCGTCGTAAAGTATTGTAATATTCGGGGTATAGCGTTTTATCAACCTGATCTGGTCGACGGTAAGCGAAGTACCTGATGAGGAAACCACATTCTGCACCCCAGCGCGGTACATCGAAATCACATCGGTATAGCCCTCCACCAGGAAACACATATCGTTGGCGGCAATAGCATGCTTGGCAAAAGAAATCCCATACAGGACCTTGCTCTTATTATATATTTCGCTTTCGGGCGAGTTTACATACTTAGGCCTGGTTTTATCGGAGCTCATAATGCGTCCGCCAAAACCAATCACACGCCCCGCCTGGCTGTGTATAGGGAACATCACCCTTCCGCGGAAGCGGTCGTAAAGTCTGTCATCCTTTTTAATGCTCAATCCTGATTTTTCGAGCATATCGGCACTATAGCCGCTTTTAACAGCATGCTTGCTGAAGGAATCCCATTCTTCGGGGCTATAGCCCAGCTGAAATTCGCGAACGGTATCGTCGCTGAAACTGCGCCCATGAAAATACGATAAGCCTACAGAGAGACCTTCGTCGGTATTGAACAGCTGGTCGGCAAAAAATTTAGCCGCAAAATCAGCGATGGCCATGAGGCCTTCGCGTGCTGACTTATCGGCAGCCTGTTCAGCGGTTTCTTCCTGCTCCTGGATTTCGATATTATACTTTTTGGCGATGTAGCGCAGGGCTTCGGGATAGGTAAATTTTTCGTGTTCCATCACGAAGTTCACCGAATTGCCTGCCTTACCGCATCCGAAGCATTTGTATATGCCTTTGGTTGGCGACACATGGAAGGAAGGCGTGCGTTCGTTATGAAAAGGGCATAAGCCGGTGAAGTTGCTGCCGCGCCTTTTCAACGCCACAAAATCGGCTACAACCTCCTCAACACGGGCGGCATCAAATATCTGCGATATGGTATCGTGAGGAATCAAGGTAGGGAGAGGCGATTAGTTAGAGGGTTAGGAAGGCAAAAATAATGAAAAATGTTGGACATTGAATTGCGGATTGTGGATTGCGGATTGCAGATTTCGGATTGCAGGTTTTTATTCCGAATCTACTTTTGCAAGTATGATGCCAAATGGCAGACCAGTTCCCCCCTCCCCTTTATAAATAAGTGGCTATCCTGAGTCTCTGACTCAGGATACATCTTTCCACCAAAACTTCCTCATCCTGAGTCTCCGACTCAGGATAAATCTCATTCACAACAATAATAATCAATAAGTTATTTTTATATTGACAGCAAACATTCCTGAAAAATTATTTATTTTCGTAAATGAAATACGATTAAAACAATGCCGGAAGGAGGCTACAAAATTCGGAATGCAACAGGTATCCATTTTGTCACATTTGCGGTGGTGGAGTGGGTTGATGTTTTCACCCGAAAAACATACAGTGATATTTTGCTTGAAAGCCTACGTTATTGTCAGAAAGAAAAGGGCCTCATTATCCATGGCTGGTGTTTGATGAGTAACCATATTCACCTTGTAATATCATCAATTGAAAACAATCCTAGCGATATATTGCGGGATTTTAAGAAATTCACCAGCAAACAGATTATTGATGCAATCCGGAAAAATCATTCTGAAAGCCGCAGGGAATGGATGTTGCAAATCTTTGCCCGACAGGGAGAACAGAACAGCCGGAATGTGAATTTTCAATTCTGGCGGCAAGAAAACCATCCGGAAGAATTATTCAGCAGGAAATTCATCCGACAGAAACTGAACTATATACATAATAATCCGGTTGAAGCGGGGATTGTAGATCGAGCTGAAGATTATGTTTATAGCAGTGCAAGGGATTATAAAAGTAAAATTAAAGGATTGATTGAGATTGTTGCTTTATAATTTAATTTGTCCGAAGTTGGAGATTGTTGCTTTATAATTTAATTTGTCCGAAGTTGGAAACTTCGGACAACATCTAATAATTCATTTCATTCCGAATCTACTTTTGCAAGTTTCATAACAAATGCAGGGCATACAGGCTCTCCTTTAAAAAAATCCCTGCCTTCTCCACGGGTGAAAGCCCACCTGTCGAGCCAGGAAATTCCGCCGCGTCTATAGTACTTATCTTCCGAGTTATAAGCTTTGTCAGTAAGGGCTTCAGCAAGGCTGACAAAGGCATAGCCGTTGCCGGCAAACATCGAAAGCAGATGATCCATGTTGGCAGCATTGAGCGAATTTGCATGGATAAGCAGGATATGGCTGATGTTCCGGCCAAAGAGTTTAACCGACTGCCCTTCATAAAAAATAAGCTTCTTCTGCATATAGCTGATATATTCATTGCCAATCAGTAAGGCCAGCTTTTGATCATTTGTTTTCAGCACACTGTCGTAGGCAGCGGCAAAAATCCATTCCGCATTATCAATCGTTACGGGTGCTTCGGTATACTTGCGGCTTCGCAGGTATTGCGCCAGCGAGTCTGCTTTTGCCTGGCTGTCGCCCCTGTGAAGGAATGGATGCCTGAAATAAGGCATGGTTTTATTGTATTCATTCAACAGCGGCTGCATGGCCTGCTCATTTTTTTCTATTTCAGCTGCAAAAGTGCTGAAAGAGACATTGTTGTAGTCGGGGTGTGAAAAAGTATGATTCCCAAGATCGAATCCTTTGCCAAGCCATTGCCGAAGCAGGTTTATTTGCACTGAATCAAATTCGCCTTCATTATATACTTCAGTCATATTAACAAAACCAGTTACCGGTGCATGATACCTGCTGAG
Organism: uncultured Bacteroidales bacterium; assembly: GCA_903822525.1. GTDB lineage: Bacteria > Bacteroidota > Bacteroidia > Bacteroidales > UBA4417 > UBA4417. Next base: position 2,982 of record CAIJPI010000113.1, read on the forward strand.
CGCCGTAAGAAGACTATCGGTTTTCTGAACCAATGTTTCGCTGCTGAAAATGCCAGATCGAACAAAGGGCAGGTCGTCGATGGTAATGGCTATTTTTTTCTGCTGGGCAAAAAGGCCGGAGCTAAACAGGAATATAAAAAGAGCAAGTATGAATTTTAACATTTTATTCGAGGATTAAGTCTATAGATGTTGCTGAAAGCGAGCGAAAGGCAAACGTGGAATGTATTTAAAAATTGTTTTGATTGACCGAAGTTGAAAACTTCGGTCAACATCTATAAATTCAATATCTACAAATCAACATCTACAAATTCAAAACATCTTTAAATTCTAACATTTATAAACACAATATTGTACCGACATCTACAGGTTGTCCTTCATACAACTCAAAAATCTGAATTCCGGAACGAGAAACAAAGTCTTCAATATTTACACTGTCATTAAAGTACGACAAGCTTCCGCATAGAAAAAGCGTATTGCCGTAAAGGCCACATGCTCCCCCGAAAAAGCCATGCTCAAAGCCATCGAGCCTGACACAGGAGGGATCAACAAAAAGAACTTCAAGGTGCTGTTGCAGAAGCGATTTCTCAATGCCACGGTCGGAAGTGATAAAAGCACCACCAGGCAGAGCCAGGAGGTTGCAGCGGATATAGCCCTGCTTTACCCCGATTAGCGGTAGCCCTTTATTCAAACGGTGAATGGACGGGTCGCAGATTTCAGGGTGAGTAATTATATACTTTTCCGTGACAAGTGTATTATACCTTGCTGATGCAGGATATGTGCGCCCAACAGGAAGATCTCCTACAATATAGTGAATATGGTTTTGCTGTAGTATGCTGAAATATTTTTCGGGAAGGTTGGGTGCAACGATAAGCCCCGCAGGCGTGGGACAGAAAAAAATATCAGGATGCCCCGAAATGGCATCGTAGGTGATACCTTCGGTCGAAAATTCAAGGATATCGTCGTATGCTGACAGTTTGCATTTTGCAGCATCAGGCATTTTGCTGTCAGCCAGTATGAGCATGGTATTCGAATCCTTTTAGTCCGGCACTTTCAGTAACGGTAACTTTCCTGAAGCTTTGCAGCAACATAGCTTTATTCATGGCTTTGTGCCCAATGGCCGCATTGATCATGCCTGGGGCCACAGTGAGTGTGAGCAGATTTTTTTTAGCATTATCAAAATGCAGCGCAAGGAATATCCTTCTCCATATTTCGGAGAATACCATTTCGCCAAAAGCTACATGAAAAGGCCCGGCTACCAGGCTGCTGTTGTCCATCAGGCCCTCGGAAGGATGGAGCCCTATGCGCAGAATTTTCACCCCGGCGGCTACAAATAAGGGAACGATATCGGCAACACGGCTTACGGCTTCATCCATAGTGAGCGGACTGTACTTCCCCTGCAGGAATAGCTGTTCAAGTACGGTGTTTTTTATCACCAGCGTAGGATATATACGGGTGCATTCGGCTCCCAGCCTAATGATTTCCTGTGCTGTAAACAGCGATTTTGCAGAAGTATCGCCGGGCAATCCTATCATCATCTGAAGTCCAAGCTGAAATCCGTGTTCGCGGATCATACGAGCGGCTTGGTGCACCTGTTCCGCTTTATGGCCGCGGCCGGCGAGTTTAAGCACTTCCTCGTCGAGCGACTGGGCACCAAGTTCGATAGAGGTAACCTGGTAGCGTTTCAGCATGGAGAGGATGCTGCTGCTGATATAATCGGGACGGGTGGAAATACGGATGCCACTCACACGCCCTGAAGCGATATACGGCTGAACCGAAGCCAGGTATGCTTCCTGTCCTTCGACAGGGATACCTGTAAAGTTTCCGCCAAAAAAACCTATTTCAACTTCGTTTCCGGCAGGGATTGTAAGCAGATGTGCATCGATTTTAGCAATCACTTCTTCGACCGAGGGAGCGCATTCGGCACCGGCAATGCGATGCTGGTTGCAGAACACACAGCGGTTGGGGCAGGCTTCCTCGGGAATAAAGACAGGGATGGTATTATGGCGCACTTTCATCGGAAGCAAAGATAAGAGTTTCGGCTAACAAGGCGTAGGATTGCATGGCTGCAAAAAAAAACCGGGGAGAGATTAGCCCCGGCGTGCAAGTAGTAATGAAGGTTTGACAATACAGGAGAATTAAAGCTTTCCGGCTTTCTTCTCTTTCTTTTCAAGTCGTTTTTCTTTTAATGATTTGACGGCAGGTTTTTTAACCTCCTTATTTTCTTTATCTTTTGACTTTCCCATTGCACAAATATTTTAGTGGTTACACAAGAAACAAATTTAGGCATAAATTGAATACAATGCAATATCTTTATTAAATGTTCTCCACAACTGATTGTGGATTGGGGATTGCGGATTGTATGATTTGTGAGGACGGAATTAACCGGCGGACTCAAACTGTTTGAGGAAGCGCAGGTCGTTTTCGCTGAACATACGCAGGTCCTTTACCTGGAATTTTAGGTTGGTGATGCGCTCAATACCCATGCCGAATGCATATCCTGAATATTCCTTACTATCGATACCGCAGTTTTCGAGAACAGCCGGATCGACCATTCCACAGCCCAAAATCTCGACCCATCCGGTATATTTGCAGAAACCACATCCTTTACCACCGCAGAGATTACATGAAATATCCATTTCGGCCGATGGCTCGGTGAAAGGGAAGTATGAAGGGCGCAGCCTGATCTGGGTGTCGGGGGCAAACATTTCGCGCGAAAAATACAAGAGTGTCTGTTTCAGATCGGCAAAGGAAACATTGCGATCGATATACAATCCTTCCACCTGGTGAAAGAAACAGTGGGCGCGCGCCGAAATGGCTTCGTTGCGGAAAACACGACCCGGGAAAATGGCCCGTATAGGAGGTTTTGTGTTCTCCATCATTCGAATCTGAACGCTGGAGGTATGGGTACGCAAGGCTATATCCGGATCTTTTTCGATAAAAAAAGTGTCCTGCATATCACGGGCAGGGTGTTCGGGAGGGAAGTTAAGGGCCGAAAAATTATGCCAGTCGTCTTCTATCTCAGGGCCTTCGCTTACTGTAAAGCCCAGCCGTGCGAAGATGCTGATCATCTGGTTGCGGACAATGGAAAGGGGATGACGCGTGCCAGGTTCGCGGAAGCCTGCAGGCTTGGTAAGATCATCCTCTAATGCGCTGACAGGGGCATTGCTTTCGAATGATTCTTTCAAAAGGGTAAGCTTATCCTGGGCAGCATTTTTCAGTACGTTAAGTAACTGTCCTACATCGCGTTTCTGATCGCCGGGAAGATCCTTAAAAGCATCGAACAAATCCTGCAGCAGGCCTTTACGACCCAGGAAACGGATACGAAACTGCTCCAGGTGATCGGCACTTTCGGCATTAAACTGCTTTACTTCTTCGAGTAAGTGGTTGATCTTCTCTTTCATACACGGCATATGCTAGCTGCTGCACATAGGGCGTGCAGAGCTTGCAAAGGTCGGAAAAATAAATATTGTTTGTGTCTTTTCCTTAATACTCCTTGAATCTTTTCTTTAACACAATTTTTCAAATTTATTGAATGGAGATTAACTGCATTCAAAGATGTAAAGATTATATTACAGATTTTATTGATAATGTGATGTTTACAGATTTTTGACAAATTATAGAGCCTAATGTAGGTCTGTAATTTTTTAAATATGCTGTCACTAGTTATAAATTAAGTTCAATTGTTTTATGTATTTATTTTCTAGCTATTCGAGCAATTCTACCTATAATTTTAGTTATAGAGAACGAGCAACTTAACCTCATCCCCCTCTCTTTGAAGGAATGAGAGGGGAATATTCAGCCTTGATGATTCATGGAGGGGAGGGATCAATCTGAATGCAGCAATATAAGGGGATTATTTGATAGTTTTAATACTGTGAGCTAGGGTGTTACGCGCGCGAGGGAAATGGGCATGAGTATTTACACGTTAAATAGTCCATTATACTTATCAAGGCGGGCTGTTTGCTGAAATCATTTTTAATGGGGAATTTGTCACATTACATTTGTTGCATATTTACTGACAGAGATTCATATCTCAAGGTAATCAACTCTTTTTTATATACACTTAAAACCAAAACACTATGAAAGCGAAAACAATGATTGTGAACATGATGGGAATGCTTGGTATCGTATTCCTGACCCTATCTGCCAACGGATGCGCCAAAGACGAGGCTTCGGCTCTATCTGACGACAATGCTGCTGCTAAAGCTGCAATGATCGATTATACTATAACTGACCTTTTTGATGCTACTTCACAGACCTTGATCGATTCGCTGCCAGATGATTCGATAAGCCAGACTGAGTCAGATATACTTATCTTTATGAGAGAAGAAGAACTGCTGGCGCAGGATGTGTACACTGCCTTATCGGCCCTATATACCAAGCCTATCTTCAGAAATATAACCAAAAGCGAAGCGGTTCATACAGAGGCCATCAAAGCTCTATTGGACAAATACCTGATTGCTGACCCTGCCGTAAATCATGTTGCCGGCGTTTTTGTGAATACGGATCTGCAAAACCTCTACACCTTGCTGGTAGCCAAAGGTTCAGTATCACTGATGGAAGGCCTGATCGTTGGCGCCACCATCGAGGACCTGGATATTTATGATCTGAAAAGACTGGGTGCAGAAACCGACAACGCAGATATCCTCCTTGTTTTTGCAAACCTGGAAAGGGGATCGAGAAACCACCTGAGGTCATTCTATGCCAATATCGTTTTGTACAAGGGGGTATATGTTCCACAATATCTCAGCCAGGAAGAGTTTGACGGCATTGTTAATACTCCACACGAATTCGGAAGTGCCAGCGGCAGCTGTTTCCGGAACTAAATGATTCTGAATGTTTGGAGCCCCGTTGAAGAAAAATTCTTTGACGGGGTTTTGAACTCACCCCTGCCCCTCTCTTTGAATGAAAGAGAGGGGTGTAGACGAGGGGGACGGGGGAGTGGGTTGGACGGAACTCACCCCCCGGCCCCCTCTCTTTGAAAAAAAGAGAGGGGGAGGGGGGACGGGAGGATGGGGTTGGATGGGCATTGGGTGGGCATTGGATGGGCATTGGATGGGTATTGGATGGGTATTGGGGAGGTTAACCCCGGGCGGGGTTGGAGAAAGGGGTGTGAGGGGGATGATTTGAGGGGGGTGATTTTAAGAAGGATTTTCGGATTTTGGCGAGAAGGGTTTCCTGGAAATGGGTTTCGTGGTTTTGTATTCGCAGCACACGTAGGCCTAATTCATTTAAAACAGAGGTGCGCCATTGGTCGTATTCTTTTTGTGAGTCGTGGATGTGGCCATCGATTTCGAGGACTAAATGCTCCTCGGCACAATAGAAATCTGCGACAAAGAATTTTATAGCTGAGATGGAATCTTCGTAGATGATTTTATGCTGGCGGAGGAACTTTTTCCCGTCAAGCCTCCTGTTTCTGAGTAATTCCCAGACAATTTTCTCGGCTTCCGTCATGTGTTGGCGGTTTTGGCGGCAGAGGGAGACGATGAATTGCTTTCGGGGGTTGAGGGGCATGGGGATGGGGGGATTGGGGAACTCACCCCTGCCCCTCTCTTTGAAGGAAAGAGAGGGGTGGGGACGAGAGGGACAGGAGGGACGGGGAACTCACCCCCCGGCCCCCTCTCTTTGAAGGAAAGAGAGGGGGAGTGGGGACGAGAGGGATTGGTTTAATGGGTTGGGCATATGAAAAGTTTTTGCTGGAAGGATGTGGTGGGGGTGGTGAGGCGAAGGAGGTAGAGGCCGGGGGATAGTGATGGGGCGCTGAAGGTGGCGGAGAAAGGGCCGGCATCGGCGCGGGCATCGTACAGAATGGCAAGGGTGCGGCCCGAGAGGTCGGTGAGGGTGAGCTGCAGATTGACAGGCTGGTCGAACTTTGTTGTGACACGGAAGTTGTCGCGCACAGGGTTGGGATATACGCTGAGCACTGCGGACTGAGGAATTTCGGGAGCTACCCCAACAGTGAAGGTGGAATAAAAAACCTCCGCCCTGGAGGCATATCCCAGGTAGAATGTCCGCACAAAACCGTTGATATTTATGCCCGGCATGATAAAACATTCGCCTGGCTGCCACCCGGTACCATTCCACATAAAGGCCGTGGCATCAATATAACCCGGGGTATAGTTGTAATAGGCTTTCGTATAGTTTTGCCATTCGAAACCTGTCCACATCTGGTCGACCCTGCTGGTAAGGTTGTTATCTATATTATAGGTCAAGAGCGCATAGGAGGCATTCTCCCAGGAGCCTGACCATACCTGGTACAACTGGGAGAGCATATTGCCGCTGCCATCGTAGGTGCGGGACATATATTCGTAGTTGAGCCAGGCACCCGATTCCCACGACTGCCCCAAAATGGTGAGTTGATTGCCCAAGGCATCGTAGGTATTGGTGGTAAGTGAGAAATTTAACCAGGCGCCGCTGTCCCAATTCTGCATGAGATAGGTAAGGTTATTACTGTTGTCGTCGTAGGTATAACTGTCGCGAGAGGTATTGGCCCACTCCATGCCGTCCCACTCCTGCCAGATCACGGTAAGAAGATTATTCTGGGGGTCGTAAGTGTACTGGTACTGGTAGGTATTTACCCAGTTGCCGGCAAACCACATCTGGTCGGTTTCGGTGGCAAGGGTGCCGTTTTCGTTATAGATAAAGGTCCAGAGGTCGCTGTTGACCCAACTGCTGCCATCCCAGTTCTGAACGGTCACCGCATGCATACGGCCGTTGCCATCGAAAGTAAAGGTTTCGAGACTGAGGTTCTGCCAGTTTCCACCTACCCATTCCTGCAGTAGCTCTGTGAGCCACTGCCCGCTGCCGTTGTATGTATTGGTGTACTTCTGCGTATTCACCCAGGCATTGTTTTCCCAGTTCTGGTATAGCTCCGACACCATGTTTCCGGATGCATCGAAGGTATAGGAATGGTTAGCGTAGTTCTGCCACAGAACAGCGGGCCGTTGCTTAGTGAGCACATTGACTAATCGTCCGCTGAGGTTGTAGGTGTAAATATCCCGATGGTTTCCACTACCTGTAGAATAGGATGTAATGGTATCGGGGCGATAAAAGGTATAGTCAGGACTTTTGGGTGCCTTATCCCTGAAGTGACCGGGATAGCTGAAACTGGAGGCATTCAGGTCCTGTTTTTCCTGTATGATGCCGGAAGAAACCGATTGAATATGACCGGCCTGAATATTTTTCCGGTTAACCTGCGAACTGGCAGGTGTAAGTGCCGAAAGCCAGAAAATAGCTGTCAGCAGCGTCAGAAAAGGGTAGCATTTTGTTTTCATAGAATTTTTGTTTTGGGTTTGGGAATATTGGGGAGTGCGGATTGGGGATTGCGGATTGCGGATTGCGGATTGCGGATTTGGGAGGGGTGATAAAGGGAGATGGGAAATAGGAAAGAATTTTGATTTTAAGAGTTTTAGATTTTAGGGTGAGGATACGGGTCAGAGAAAAAGGATATGGGTTGATTGGAAGATAGGAAGATGAAGAGGCTTTGCATTAAAATGAAATGCAGGGCAGAAAATGGGAGACGGATCCGTGGTGCAGGAGAAGGGAACAGGGAAGGCGGGAGGTACAGGGATAATAGAAAAAGCAGTTACAACAGGCAGGCTAAGTGGACAGTTGCGGTGTTGTGAGCAGGCCCTTGAAAATGCGGGCTGGGATATTCAGAAAAATTATGACTTAAATGTACGGATAAAAGTTGGATTTTCGACGGAGGGGGGTGGGAAAAATTTGGGGGACTCACCCCTGCTCCCTCTCTTTGAAAAAAATAGAGGGGGAGACGAGAGGAAGGGGTTGGACGAAGAACTCACCCCCCGGCCCCCTCTCTTTGAAGGAAAGAGAGGGGGAAGACAAGAGGAGGAGGAGACGAGAAGGGGGAACTCACCCCCCGGCCCCCTCTCTTTGAAGGAAAGAGAGGGGGAGGGAGACGAGAGGGAGGAGGAGACGAGGGGGGAGGATTTGGGAATAAAAAAACCCGGAGAAAATCCGGGTCTTTTTTATGAATTATGCGGGGAAGGGGTTAGAGTACCTTCATGGTCATTTTGAGATCTTTTAGGGGCTTGTCGCCGGCGGCGGTTTGAACGGCAGCAATTTTATCGATTACATCCATGCCTTCGATAACTTCGCCAAATACGGTGTATTCGCCATCAAGGAATGGTGTTCCGCCAACAGTGCTGTATAGGGTCCGCTGCGCCGGAGTGTATTTCACCTTGCGCCTTATATCAAACTGGTTAAGTTGCTCAGCCGGTACAGCCGTTCCCTGAACAATATAGAATTGCGAACCTGATGATTCCTTTTTAGGGTTTACCTGATCACCCATGCGGGCTGCACATAATGCACCTTTTTTGTGGATATGGGCGGGCACAAATTCGGCCGGAACACGGTTGCTCACTTCGGGCTTGCCTGCAGGAGCGCCTCCGCCCTGAACCATAAAGCCTTTGATCACACGGTGAAATATGGATCCGTTGTAGAAGCCGTCTTTGGCAAGCTTAATAAAATTGTCGCGGTGCTGAGGTGTATCGTTGTAAAGCTCAACTTTGATATCACCCAAATCGGTGTGAATAAGCACTTTGGTCATTTTCTGCGCGTCGAGTTCCATCATCAATAGAAAAGTAAGGGTTAAAGTTAAAAAGACTGTTCGTTTCATGTTAAAGTTGTTTTTTTGATTTATGTAGAAAGGTTAACGGAGATTTGAGGGGTTTAGTATGTGGGAGGGGGAGAGGGCGAGAGGGTGGGAGGGGGAGAGGGCGAGAGGGTGAGAGGGTGAGAGGGAGAGAGGGGGGTTATTTTTTAAGGATGCGGATGGTGATTGGGATATCGTTTATGGGCCGGTCGTTGGTGTCGGTTTTCATGGCAGCGATCTGGTCGACGATTTCCATGCCACTAACCACTTCGCCGAAAACGGTATAGGCGCCGTCGAGATGGGGGGTTCCGCCAAGGGTGGTATACACGCGGCGCTGTTCGTCGGTAATTTTAAAGGGCTTGGTGCGCATATACTGTGCATCGACAGCGTCGCGGTATTTTTCGATCACCTTACGCATGGAAGCGGTATCGCGGCGGTCGGCCATCAGCCTGAAAGCAGTGAGTTCTTCCTGCCTGCCTTCCTTATTCAGCAGGTCCATCATGATGTACTGCTTGGTACGGCGTTCAACCTTGAGTTCCACCGCATCGAGTTCGTCGTTGGTAAAAACTTTCCCCTGTACAATATAAAACTGTGATGCCGAAGAGGCTTTGAGGGGGTTTTTATCGTCATTTTCGCGTGCAGCGGCAAAAGCACCGCGCTTATGAAGATACGAAGGTACATACTCAAAAGGTATGGTATAGTTGGTATCGCCATCTCCGAGCAATACGCCGGCTTCGGCATTGCGCGAAGTAGGATCGCCACCCTGTATCATGAATTTTCCTATCACACGGTGAAATAAAGTGCCGTTAAAATACCCGGCCGTAGCCAGCCTGATGAAATTTTCCTTGTGCTTAGCGGTGCTGTCGTAAAGCCTTACCACTATATCGCCATAAGGGGTTGTAATATTCACCAGCGTTTTGTCAGGTTTTGAAGTGCAGGCCACCAGCAAAAGGGCCAGCAGGATGGTGATAAAGGTGTTCTTCATGGGATTGGGGATTAGGATTTAGGGGTTGGGGATGTTGGGGAAATAACGGCTAACCCCTGAACCCGGTTTTGGATTCGGTATAGCATTTACGGCAAAGCGGCTCATAGCTTTCCGTTTCACCCAGCACCACCAGTTTTTCGCCGGCAATGGTACGATGCGAGTAGTGTGCCAGGTCGCCGCAGCGCATGCATATAGCGTGGACTTTGGTAACATATTCGGCCGTAGCCATCAGCGCAGGGATGGGCCCGAAAGGTTTGCCCTGGAAATCCATATCGAGCCCGGCAACAATAACCCTTATACCCTGATTGGCGATATAATTGCAAACAGCCGGAAGATCGTCATCCAGGAACTGGGCCTCGTCGATGCCTACCACATCCATACCATCTATATAAAGGAGTATCTGCGAGGCATTCTGCACCGGTATGGAGCGAATGCTGTTCTCGTTATGTGAAACAACATTTGTTTCGTCGTAGCGTTTATCAATTTCAGGCTTGAAAATCTCCAGTTTCTGCTTAGCAATGCGGGCACGGTTAAGCCTGCGGATGAGTTCCTCGGTTTTGCCGGAGAACATAGATCCGACAATAACTTCGATCCAGCCCCTGCCTTGTGATGGATTGTTAGTGGATTTTTCGAGAAACATAGCCAGGGTAGTTTATTCTTTGCTAATTTTAGCGTTCGGTTTAGGGACGCAAACTTAATGAAATTATTGTTTTGATTTTATCTTTGAAGTTTTTAACCACTGAGGCATGGAGGACACGAAGGAACACTGAGGAATGTTGAAACCCTGAAACTTTGAAACCCTGAAACTTTGAAACCCTTGAACTTTTTTAAACCACTGAGGCACTAAGAACACGAAAGAACACTGAGAAATGTTGAAACTCTGAAACTTTGAAACCCTTGAACCCTTTACCCCTTGAACC
>CAIJPI010000114.1 GCA_903822525.1 uncultured Bacteroidales bacterium
CAGGCAGAGAAGCCTGCCCTGAGCTTGCCGAAGGGGAGTCGAAGCCCACTAAATCATCTCAATATTTTCGATTTAGCGTTGAACGAGAGCATTTCGACTTCGCTCAATGTGACAGTAAACAGGTTATTTCCATCTGAAAGTAGTTAAAATCAGTTTTAGACAGTTTCTTAGTGTTGGCACCGAATCCTTCTATTTCGAATTCAATTCCTGCATTTCATACATAATATTCGGGTTCCAAAATTGGGAGTGTCATACTGTATTGTTTCCAAGGGTTTAGCAAAAAGTAAAAAAAAATATAACCGCAAAGTTACGCGAAGCTAAACGCAGAGTTACGCAAAGAAACTTTACGTTTGAATGGCTCTGCGGCTCTTTGCGCCTTCTTTGCGATCTTTGCGTTAAAAACCTTTAGCTCTAAAAACCTTCAGCTTAATAGCATTGACTATTGAGACAGATAGGGAATCCGGTTCCCAGTTTATATTTCTGACCCTTTACTCCTCAGCTTTTGAAAGTGATCCGATATAAGCCTCTAGCTCTTCATGCAACCTTTGGGCAATCAGATCATGATATGGCTTAGCTGCATGAATTCCATTCGCATTGAAATACTGTATATTTCTGTCCTGGTGTTTCTCCATTCCAAAAACGTATTGCACATTCCGCTGTTTCATGGCTTCGGACATGAACGTTTCCAGTTTCGTCGAAAACAGGGTCTCAACCATGGCTTCCGATCGCAGAGCCGGACCTAGCATGATCACTTTAATATGCTGCTTGTGGCAGAAATCCAGTACATCATCAACCAGGCTAAGGTATTTTTTTAGCGCATATTTTTGATTTCCAATCAGATAACCGAATATGTAATTTAAATTTAACAACACATTATATTTTTTCGGCCTGTTTCCCTTATCAGGGTAGCTATACCTTCGCGACAACAAAAGAAGATCGTATTTTTCGGGATTCAGCACCTTTAAAAACGGTAAATTCAGGGAATGGCACAGTTTATTACTGTAATCCAGGTATTTGTAATATAGCTTGATAAGCCGCAAAAACGGCTCAGGACGGATATGAAATACAAGAACATCTACCGGGTTATCATGGGCGTAAACGGCAATTTTTTCGAGGCAGTTACTGAATTTTTCGTACCTGATAATGTTTACGTTAACATGCACATGCAGTTTTTCTTCAAGGGTTTTCCGTAAGGTCTGATGAAAAATATCCTCAAATAAAATATCTCCCTGAACTGGGAAACACCCTCCGACAAAAGTAAAATTTACTTCCTTTTCACTGCGGTTACTAAGGCGCTGTTTTGCTGAATAATACTCATGGGGTGAAATCAGAATTCCTGTTTCGGGGCTGATGGTGAACCCAAGTCCCTTGTTGTCATTTTCATATGATGAGATCAACCCGTTCAACATCTCTTTAGTTACGCCCAAATTCAGCCTGTTTCCTGCAATACCTTTTTTTGTATCGAAATCGGGTATACATGGGTTAGCGCTCAAAAGGGTCTGCTGATGCGTAAGCGTAAACTGTCCGAAAGCATCACCACACAGAAACTTCAGGTACGAAAGCATCCGTTTAAAAAAATCAGTGTCGTTCAGGTTCAGATAGGCCGAATTGATAAAGGTAATATTCCGTGGGCGTAAAAAACCCAGTAAACGGCTTACCCATTTCCAGTATTCAATGGCATCCTGGTGAAAAAACGGGAAAGCACCTATGCTCAGGTTATAATCGCAATGACCGAATCCAACTTTAGTAAGTTTATATGTTGAATTGAGTATCTCCTCAACGTTATGAAGCCCTTTCCGCGATTCAATAAGTGGAATCACTTCATCAAAAAGAATGTTTGCGGTTTTTAATTTTTCAACCACCGTATCAATATCGGCAGCATACTCCACCTTGGGAATAAGAATGGAATGTATCTTACTGTTAGCTGGGATGCATGCGATATCAAGGTCCTGGAGTCCGGATCCGGATGAGTTTATGCGGATTCCGATCTTAAAGTCACCCGAACCAGCCACTGCAGTTTGAATGATCTTGTTAAGCAACAAGCGGTATTCCTGTTTAATGGAGTAGTTTCTTTTTTCATCGAAAAGGTCAGAAATACTATCCTCGAGGTCAAAACAGATTACCGCGCCCGAGCCTCCTTTCTTCGCAATGCTATCGATCGAAGAATCAGAGCTATACTTAATAAACTGGTAGGTATCGGGCATGCAGTGGGAACTTGATTTTTGAGAGTTTTATAAAGTCCGGCAATTCCTGAAAACCCACCATCCCCTTGTAGTACTCTCTTTGCATTTACACAAAGAAATTCAGGTCGAAATCCAAGTTGCAGTTTTCGGACCTGCCATTAATCCACTAGCAGCACCAGCCCTTTCAGGTACTCCCCTTCCTGGTGAAAAATATTAACAGGGTGATCGGCCGGTTGCGACAGGTGCTGAATAATCCGGACCTGCCTTCCGGCGTCGACGGCTGCTGCGGTTACAGCCGAGGTAAACATCTGCCTGTCGACCACCTGCGAACACGAAAATGTGAACAGCAAGCCTCCGCTTTTTATTTTGGCCAGGGCCATAGCATTAATGGTACGGTATCCTTTGAGCGCCTGTATACGCGAAGCCACATTTTTTGCATAAGCCGGCGGGTCGAGAACAATAACATCATACTTACCCGGCTCCATGGTTTCAATATATTTACGGGCATCAGCTGTAAAACAGGTATATTGGGGTGAATCAAACCCATTGAGTTTCATATTCGCTTCAGCCAGGGCAATGGCCGGTGCCGAACTATCGACCGTATGAACCATTTTAGCTCCTGATCCGGCTGCATATACGGAGAAACCGCCAGTATAGCCGAACATATTCAGAACATTCCTGCCTTTAGCATACTGTGCGAGCAGTTCACGGTTATCGCGCTGATCGAGAAAAAATCCGGTCTTCTGTCCTGTAATGGCATTTACGTTGAAACGGTGTCCATTTTCACGCACCTCGCATTCGCCGGTTTCGCCTGCCAGAAAACCATCCTCCACTATGCGGCCTGTCATTTTGCGGATGGCTTCGGCACTCTTATCGTAAACGGTAGTGATTTTGCCCTGACTCACAGCTATAATGGCTTCGGCCAGCGTTTGCCTTATATCGTGCATCCCGCTCGAATGGGCCTGCAATACAGCCATCGAACCATATACATCGACTATAAGCCCCGGCATACTGTCGCCTTCGTTATGTAGCAAACGATAGGCATTGGTTTGATCATTCAAGGTCAATCCCAATGTTTCCCGCACCTGCCAGGCCTGTCTGATTTTTGAATGCCAGAAATCCTTTCCTATCTCCTGCCTTTTAAAGGTAAAAAGTTTTACCGCCAGTGACCCGGGCATACAATGTCCTGTTGCCAGGTAAACGCCCGAAGAAGTATAACACTCCACTATATCACCCTCAGCAGGTTTTCCAATGGTTTTTTCAATGGCTCCCGAAAATATCCAGGGATGAAAACGCAGTACCGGGGTTTCCTTTCCGGGTTTCAGGATAATCTGGGGGTATATTGTCATAGTCTAAGGCAGAAAGGCAAAGATAATAAAAAACGGGACGGGGATGCATGAAAACGGGACGGAGAAAGGCGAGCGGATGGAAAAGAATTCCCAAATCAACTTTTTAAAAATAAAAATAAAATCCATACAATTCATTGTACCTTTGTTCGTTATTTAACCATTAACCAAAAAACTATTATGAAAAAACTATTGTTAGTGTTGTTGATTCCGGCCATGTTGATGACCGTGAGTTGCAATAAAATGAAAGAAGAGAATGCAAGGCTAAAGGCTAAAAACGACAGCCTGCTTGCTCTTGGCTTCCAGAAGGATACCACGGTGATGGAATTTGTCAGGGCTTTTAACGAGATTCAATCGAACCTCGATTCTATTAAACTGAAAGAGAATATTATTAGCCAGAATACCAGTGGCGGCACCGAAGTACAAACCAGTGCACGCGAGCAGATCACCGGCGATATCAACGCTATCTACGTTATGCTGCAGAAGAACCGTGAAATGGTGGCTTCACTGAAGGCTAAACTTAAAAAATCAGAATCCGGCCTGAAAGGTGCCAATATCAAGATTGCTGAGCTTGAGATGATGATCGACAACCTCACCAAATCTATCGAAACCAAGGATGCTGAGATTTCACAACTCAAAGACCAGCTCGGAAAACTAAACATTAAGGTTCAGGATTTAGGCAACCAGGTTACCAATCTGAATACAAATGTGGATAACCTGAGCGCTGAAAACAAAGCAAAACAGCAGGCCATTGAGGAAAAAACAGCTGCCCTCAACACCGCATATTATGTTATAGGTACTACCAAAGAACTTAAAGAGAAAAAGGTGATTGATAAATCAGGTGGATTCATCGGTCTTGGCCGTTCGAAAACTGTAACTGCCGATTTCGATAAAACTTATTTTACGAAAACCGATATCACGAACCTTACCGAGCTTCCTATTTACAAGAAAAAAGCCGTTCTGCTTACCAACCATCCTGCAGGATCGTACAAATTTGAAGGAACTGACAAAAAATCAGTTGATAAGCTGGTTATTCTGAACTATTCCGAATTCTGGAGCAGAAGCAAATACCTGGTAATTGTTGCTGACTAAAGTCATAAATTTATAATCAGGAAGACCGGTTTCGAAAGAGACCGGTTTTTTCTTTTTCCGGGAACACTATTGTTTTAAAAAAAAATCAGCAGCGGGCTGAAAGCCTTTTTACGGTGTACCGGTTCTGTACAAACACTGCCAAGATTATCCAGGCAAAAACTGTCATCCCGGATACAAAGACTCATCATAACAAGTGGTTATGACACCAAGCAACCCTTGCATATTTGATATTTTCTTAACAACAAGCCGTTCACCTCAAATAAAATAAAACTGTACATTTGCGTCATGAAAATTCTACACATTCTCTTTGTAACGGCATTGCTGCCTTGGTTCGCAGCTTCGGCTCAACAGGTTAAAAAAAATACTAAAACTGCCAGACAGCCTATTGTTGCTATGTTTTATAATGTCGAAAACCTGTACGATACACAGAACGACTCCAAAACAAATGATGATGATTTTACCCCGGCCGGCAAAGTACCCTGGACGGAAGAACGTCTCGAAACCAAGATTAATCACATAGCACAGGTTGTATCGGATATTGCAACTCCCGCTATGCCCGACCTTATCGGCTTTGCTGAAATTGAAAACAAACAGGTTCTCGAAATGCTGACTTCATCAGCGGCTCTAAGCAAAACAAAATACAGCATTGTGCATTACGACAGTCCCGACGAAAGGGGAATTGATGTTGCCCTGTTATATAATCCGGCCACTTTCACGGTCATGTCATCGGAGCCTCTGCATGTAACACTTCCTGAAAACGACCTAACCCGCGACATTCTGTATGTAAAAGGAAAGATCAGTTCGGGCGAAATACTGCATGTTTTTATCAATCACTGGCCTTCACGCCGCGAAGGAAGCGAGATTTCAGCAGCTAAGCGCTTGGCTGCTGCCACTGTTCTTCGGACAAAACTGGATGCTATACAGAAACCCGAAAAATCAGCCAACATCCTTATCCTTGGCGATTTTAACGACGAACCATCCGATAACAGTATCGTTAAAGGACTTGGAGCTTTAGAACCTGAAATGGCTGTGAATAGCAACAACCTCTACAGTTTACTTTACCCTTATTTAAAGAAAGGTGAAGGAAGCCTGTACTACAAAGACTGGGATCTGTTCGACCAGGTTATTGTTTCGGGCAATATGCTCGCAGGCAAAAAAGGCATGAGCACCTCTGTTGAAAATGCCGGAATTTTTAAAGCCGAATACCTGCTCTTTAAAAATAAGGCCGGCGAATCAAGGCCTAATCGCACCATGGGCGAAAAGTACTTCGGTGGCTACAGCGACCACCTGCCGGTTTATGTTAAAATCAACCTGAAGTAAAAAATTCTTAGCGTTTAAAGACGTTGCTTAGCTCAGCTATTTAGCCGGTTTTATACTGTCAGTTTCTATTGCCTTCGGAACGAGGTCGAAATTAACTTCATTAACCAATACCCCGGTGGTATCGTAAAAACGCCATGATCCTACCCGGGTATCATCACGATACATGCCTTCGATATATTTTTTCCCGTTCTCGTGATAGGCAATCCCTATCCCATTGCGTTTGCCCTCTTTATACTCGCCTTCGCTCCATATTGTACCGTTTTCGTACCAGGCCTTCCACTGCCCGTTACGCTCAAGGTCCTTGTATTCGCCTTCCATTTTTTTCTGTTTGTTTTCGTAAAAAACCACTTCACGGTCGAGTATAAGTTCGCCGCCCTTTTTATGGTAATACTTGACAATACGTGGATTGCCGTTCTGGTAGGTAGCTTCCACAACTTTTTTCTGTGAGCAGCCAAATGCAATTGCAGCAACGAATGCGATGAGCAGAATTTTTTTCATATTATGTTATTTTCTGTCGAATGTTAATCTTAATCCTTTGAATGTATCATTAATTGCACCTTTATCGAATACAAGGTGGCCATTAACAAAAGTTCTCTCTACCCGCGCATCGAAAGTTGTTCCTTCGAAAACCGACCATCCGCATTTGTAGAAGATATTGTTTTTTTCAACTGTAAACTTATGATGCGGGTCAACCAGAACGAGGTCGGCATAATATCCCTGCCGTATAAAACCGCGTTTTTCGATGTTATAACATATGGCCGGGGCATGACACATTTTTTCGACCATGGTTTCCAGTTCCATCTTACCTTCTTTAACCAATTGCAGCATAGCCGGAAGCGAATGCTGTACTAGCGGAGTGCCTGATGGCGCCTTAAAGTAAGTGTTATCCTTTTCTTCAGCCAGGTGTGGCGCATGATCGGTTGCAATAATATCAATACTGTTGTCGAGAAGGCCCTGAAGCAGCGCATTTTTATCGGCTTCTGATTTTATAGCCGGGTTAACTTTCAGTTTTGTACCCAGACGTGTATAATCCTGTTCACTAAACCATAGATAATGTGTGCAAACTTCGGAGGTAATGCGTTTTTGTGCCAGCGGCAAGTCAGCATCTAAAAGTTTCAGTTCGGCAGCAGTCGACAAATGCGTAATATGAAGGCGGGTATTGTACTTGCGGGCAAGTGACACGGCCAGGTCGCTCGAGCGGAAACATGCTTCAGCATTACGGATTACAGGATGCATTTCAACAGGTACCTCGTCGCCATATTTCAGCCGCATAGCTTCGCTGTTTGTCCTGATAATGGATTCATCCTCGCAATGTGCTGCTACCGGAACAGCTGATCTTTTAAAAATCTCTTCAAGGGTGAAAAGATTGTCAACCAGCATATTGCCGGTTGATGCACCAAAGAAGACTTTTACTCCGCATATCGTATGCGGATCAGCATTCACAATTTCATCAATATTATCGTTACTGGCACCCAGAAAAAATGAATAATTAGCCAGTGATTTTTCGGCCGCCAATGCCATTTTTTGTTCCAACAGGGCAAGCGTAACTGTCTGCGGCTGGGTGTTGGGCATTTCGAAAAAGGAAGTAACACCTCCGGCAACGGCAGCGCGGCTCTCGGATGAAAGGTCAGCCTTATGTGTTACTCCCGGCTCCCGGAAGTGAACATGGCAGTCAATTACTCCGGGCAGCAAAAGCATACCATCAGCTTCAATCACTTCGCATACTCCCGGCAACTCCTTTTCACCTTCACCAACAGCAATGATCTTTTCGCCGCTGATCAGCACATAGCCTGTAAAACGTTTCCCTTCGTTTACAATGGAGGCATTCCGGATTAAAATATCTTTTTGTTTCATTTATTGTTCTATACTGAAAAACCCTGCAAAAGTAACTTACTTCGGATGATTTCCCATAATACTAGAAGTAACTGTCTAAATTTTAAAATTGAAGTTATTTGCCAAGTTATTTGCTCAATCTACTGTCAGGCTGAGAAGCCTGCCCTGAGCTTGCCGAAGGGGAGTCGAAGCCCACTAAATCATCTCAATATTTCCGTTTTAGCGCTGAACGAGTGCATTTCGACTTCGCTCAATGTGACAGGCATACAGGGTTTTGATGCTTGAAAGTAGTATTTATCATTTTTAAACAGTTGCTGAGTCTCACAAGGATATTTATTCATTAAAAAACCCTTTAGAATTATGATCCAAAGGGTTGTTGATTTCGCTCAGGCCGGCAGATTAACTTCGCACCGGTACAATTCTTTTAAATCGAAGGCTCATAACACCTATAAATGCTTCTTTGAATATTTTGGAGCTCATTTTCGAGGTTCCTTCGGTACGGTCGGTAAAAATTATAGGCACTTCAGTGATCTTAAACCCCAATCGCCAGGCTGTGTATTTCATTTCAATCTGAAATGCATACCCCATAAACTTTACTGCAGCCAGATCAATGGTTTTTAGCACTTTAGCCTTATAACATTTAAATCCTGCAGTAGTGTCAGCAATAGGCATCCCCAATATAAAACGCACATACATCGAAGCACCATACGACATCAGCACCCTGCCCATAGGCCAGTTTACTACATTTACGCCTTTGATATAACGGGAACCTATGGCAACATCAGCTCCCTCGGCAGCGCAGGCATGATACAGCCGAACCAGGTCGTCAGGATTATGCGAAAAGTCGCAATCCATTTCGAAAATATACTCGTAGCCTTTATCCAGTGCCCACTTAAAACCATCAATATAGGCAGTACCCAACCCGAGTTTGCCTTTGCGCTCCATGATAAAAAGCCTGCCTTCATACTCAGGCATCAGGCTTTTGATAATGGCGCCGGTTCCATCGGGAGAGTTGTCTTCCACGATAAGCAGATGAAAATCTTTGGTTAACGAGAATACCTTCCGGATCATCTTTGCGATGTTTTCTTTCTCGTTATAAGTAGGTATAATTACAAGGCTATCAGACACGGAGGATGATTTTTATTGCATGACGAAATTAGAAAAAAATCGCAAGCGAAACCTTTTTTTTACGAATTGTTGGCAAAGTCCTTACTATCTGCAGTTCAATCATGATTATTCCACTTCATCCATCCGTATTTGCCTATGATATTTGACACATTAACTGCAACTGCTATTATGCTGTATGAAAGACACTTACAAGAAAATGCCAAATACTTATTGTTTAACATATAATTTATCATTAATACATTATTTTCCTGAAAAATAATGTATTTTTGTAACCTGAAAAATTAGCCTTCAGCTAAAAGCAAATACATCTAAACTCATTTTAACTTAATTCGCTTATGAAATTATTTTTACCCTTAATGCTTGTTCTTCTGTCAGTAAGTTTCGCATCAGCTCAAACAGATTTGTTCTTTTCGGAATATGTAGAAGGAACCGGCAATAACAAAGCGCTAGAAATCTACAATCCTACCAAGCTGACCATTGATCTGAACAATTATTATGTACTCCGTTTCAGCAATGGAAACCCGACATATGCCGAAGGTGGCATCACCCATCTGTCAGGTACACTTGCTTCATTCAAGACTTTTGTCCTGGTAAACGGTCAGGTTTCCTCCACATCTTCATCACCTGCCTGCAGCCCTATTTTACAGGCTATGGCAAACCAACTCGACGGTGCATATCCTGCTCCTACCTACATGAACGGAAACGATGCAATCGCTCTCGTTAAAACTCCCGGCGGAGTAGCTCCAAGTGCTGATATGTCGAACGTTACTTCGGTTGACCTGATTGGTCAAATCGGGCTGGGTGCAGCTATTGTTGCCGAAACCGGCTGGTCGTATGTTAAAGACACCACTCTATCATACAAAAACAGTACTACCGGCCTTACAGTTACAGGAAAAGTAATTAATTACATTGTTCAGGCAAAAGCAACTGACGGCGCTACTTTCGGTCCTTTCTGGATGTCGTGGACTTCTGATCACACCTTAATCCGTAAGCCGGCTGTAATAAAAGGCGTAATTACCAACCCGGTTCCTTTTGCAGTAAATATGGAATGGGATACTGCTGCAGCTGTTGTTGATACAGCAGGCCATTTTGTTTATAAAGACATCTGGACCAACCTGGGCACACATAAATGCGATGCTGCTTCAGCAGGTGTTAACGAAACTCCTGCCGGATCATGGTTAACTGTTTACCCGAACCCGGTTATATCCGACCGCTTTACCATTTCGTCAAATCTGCCTGTTAAAGAAGTCGAGATATTCTCTGTTATCGGACAAAGCGTTTACAAACAGGAATATAAAAAAGGACAGCAGCAGATAGAAATTGGCCCTATAGAACTTGAAAAAGGCATGTACATGGTGAAGGTAATATCATCGAACAAGCTTTCTGCCGTTAAAAAGGTACTGGTTAAATAATACTTTGATTTTAAACCCATTTTAAAACAGGTATCCGAAAATGAGCTTTGCTTCAGTTCGGGTACCTGTTTAAATTTTTAAAACATCTGTAATGGCTCGTAATTTTTTACTTTTCTCTTTTCTCTTTTTCCTAACCCTTTCAGTATTTGCCCAAAAGCAAACCGTGAGCGGTGTTGTAAAAGACTCATTAACAGGGGAGACCATCATTGGTGCCAACATTGTACTTCAGGGTACTACTACCGGCACAACCACCGACATTAACGGCAACTTTGCGATGCAACTTGCCAAAGGCAAATACAAACTACAGGTCTCTTTTATAGGATATACTTCCTTACGTAAAGATATTGTGGTTTCGGATGTACCCCTGAAATTATCATTTGCCCTCAGGTCAGCAATTGAGATAGAGGGTGTTGAAGTAATTGCCGACTATGCCAAAGCGCGCGAAACGCCTGTCGCTTTTACCACTATTCTTCCAGCCCGTATCGAAGAACGCCTTTCGGGCCAGGATATCCCAATGCTTCTGAATAAAACTCCCGGTGTGTATGCCACACAACAAGGAGGTGGCGACGGTGATGCCCGCATCACCATTCGCGGATTTAACCAGCGTTTTGTCGCCGTAATGCTCGATGGCATACCGGTAAACGATATGGAAAATGGCTGGGTGTACTGGTCGAACTGGTTCGGACTCGAAGCTGTAACCCGTGATATTCAGGTTCAACGTGGACTTGGACGATCGAAACTGGCCCTGCCTTCAGTAGGTGGAACCATGAATATTATCACCAAAGGTATTGATAACAAAAGGCAGTTCAGTGTTGAACAAGCCGTCGACGCCCAGGGAAAACTCACTACCAATATAGGTCTTACCTCAGGCAGGCTTAAAAACGGCTGGGCACTCACCATGGCAAGTGCCTATAAAAAAGGCAACGGATGGGTTGAGCAAACCAATGTTACAGCATTCTTCCTGTATGCAAAAATTGACAAGATGTGGGGCAAGCATCTTACGAGCCTTACAGGTTTCGGTGCGCCTCAAACCCATGTTGAAAGAAGTTACAAAAGAGGCATTGCCGATTACGATTCGAGCTATGCTAAAAAACTTGGAGTGCTTTCATCAGAAATACCTGCCGTTTTCAGCAACCAGGGAATAGGATATAATTCGCAATGGGGCTTTATTAAACGTGATGCCGACACCTGGAACAGCGATCAAACAGCACGTATAGCCGATCCAAATGCGCAGAAAGAAGCCCTGAGCGCCAGCGTAAACACTTATTTCAAGCCGCAATACAGCTTGCGCGACTCGTGGAATGTTAGCGACAAGCTGCTGATCACCAACATCCTATACCTTTCAACAGGATCGGGTGGCGGAACACGGCCACGCTCCAGCATGAAACCCGGAAACCTTATTTCAAACGCTGATGTTCAGAATAATCCGGGCTTGTATTCAGAGGACGAAGTCGGTCATATAAACTGGCAAAGCATATACAACGTAAACAGCAAACCCACCTATTCGCCGTTTGCTACCACCTACCCTATCAACACCTTATACAGCGACAAACTTTATTACTCGGGCAATTACATCGCACAGGCTACCAACGACCATAAATGGTTTGGCCTGCTCTCCACTTTTGCGCTGAAGCTCAACAAAGAGTTTAGTCTATCGGGAGGCGTCGATCTGCGCTCCTATACTTCGGAACATTACTACAAAGTGGTTGACCTGTTGGGCGGCGACTATGCAATTGATGTAAACGACAAGCGCAATGATTATGATGCCAACCCCTTATTGGGTATGAAACGAGTTGGCGATAAAGTGTACTACTTCGACAGCGGCCTGATCAGGTGGGGCGGACTATTCGGACTGCTCGAATATAAAAAAGGAAAAATCAATACCTTTGTGAATCTTACAACTTCGGTGAGCGGCTTTAAGGATAAAGACTATTTCAAGGATACTATTTCAGCCTGGAAAAACGTTGCCGGTTATACGGTAAAAACGGGTCTCAACTACAACATCGATAAACATAACAATGTGTTTTTCAATGCAGGGTATCTCAACAAAGCAAAAGATTTTGCTTCGTACTTCAAACCTAACAGCGCCTATTTTCTCCCGGATTCAATAACACAGAACGAAAAGGTAAAAGCCCTTGAATTAGGCTACAGCTATATCAGTAAAGTATTTACTGCCAACCTGAATGCCTATTATACGAAATGGGAGAATAAACCGACTAGCTCTGTGAAAGGCATGGTTGACGACCTGAAAACCTTTGGCAATATTCCTGGAATGGATGCACTGCATAAAGGTGTTGAGTTCGATTTTATCTATAAGATCATGAAAACCCTCGACTTCCAGGGGCTGGTATCCCTCGGCGACTGGGTATGGGACAAAAAAATCAACGATCTTCAGATGTATTACGAGAACACAGGCGAACCTGCCAACCAGATCAGTTTCGATGCAACCGGCATACATGTTGGCGATGCTGCTCAAACACAATTTGGTGCCAGCCTTCGATACGAGCCCTTCAAAGGCATGTATATTGAAGGCGGAGGAACATTCTTCGACAGGTATTATGCCGATTTCAGCCCTGAGGCCTGCACTGATGATTTCGGAAACCCGGTTGAATCGTGGATTATGCCTTCGTACACTTTAATCGATCTGCACGCCGGCTACCGTTTTAAACTGGAGGCTCTCAAGAAATTGAATTTCACTGTTAAATTCAATGTGCTGAATTTGCTGGATAAAGTATATATCAGCGATGCTATAAACAACGATACGTATCTTCAACCTTCCTATGGAACTTTCGATGCACGTTCGGCATCGGTATATATGGGAGCAGGACGACAAATAACGGCTTCATTAAAAATCATTTTTAATTAAGAAGCACCCTTAATTACCTACAAATACTTTTTATTAACAGAAACCTTACAAAATACAAATACATGAAAAAGACATTTATCCTTGCGCTTGTTTTCCTTGGGATATCAGTACTATCGAATGCGCAAAATTCGATCCTTGAAGCCAGGGGGATGGCAGCAGGCTCAGTAGTTACCGTAAAAGGTATAGTTACCAACGGAGCCGAATTAGGAATTATCCGTTATTTTCAGGATAATACGGCAGGTATAGCTGCATATGGCGCTTTGGTCAACCCGGTGAACAGGGGCGATTCGGTTACCATTACCGGTACATTGAAAATATACAACCAGTTGCTCGAGCTCGACCCATTGACAAGTGTAGTTATCAGGTCGACCGGTAATCCTGTACCGGATCCGATTATTGTTACACCTGCTCAACTTGCAGAACCATTAGAAGCTATGTTGATAAAAATCAACAACGCTACTTTTGCTGATGCCGGAGGAATATTTACTCAGAAAAAATACATGTTTACATCCAACGGCGAAACCGGGTATATTTATGTTAAAACCAGCCAGACAGATATAATCGGGCAGCCCATTCCAAATGGCCCTGTTAGTTTAAGCGGAGTTTTATCACAATTTGACTACAACAGTCCTACAGCGGGCTACCAGGTACTACCGCGCACTATCAGCGATATACAGATGAACAGCTCTATCTTTCTGACTACAACACTTCTCAACACGGCTTTTACAAAAACCGAACTTGATTTCAGCTGGAATACCAATATTTCGGGTACTTCGGAGATGTATTACGGGTTAACCGCCGAAACAGTAAAAACCAACCTGGCAAGCAGTGCAGGCGGAACCACCACGCATGCTGTTTCATTAGCAGGGATATCTCCCGGACAGGTGACCTGGGTACAGGCATTTTCGGTAAGTGGAACTGATACGGCATTTTCGGGTATCATGCCATTTACAACCATATCCAATTCAACCGGCACTATGAAAGTATACTTTAACACTGCCGTTGATAATTCCTATTCGTCAGGTGTAAATGCTGTTGTTCTTCCTTCAGCTATCGACGATACACTCATAAGCTACATCAACCGTGCAAAGTATACTGTTGACCTCACTATGTATAATTTCAACAACTCGGGAATCAGCAATATTAGCGATGCTTTAAAAGCTGCTGCAAACAGGGGCGTAACTGTACGCGTTATCGGATGTGGAACTACAGCGAATCTGGGTATCGACGAACTTGCAGGATCGGCTGTTCATATGCTTGTTGGGCCTTCTAGTTCAAACAGGACAGGTATTATGCATAATAAATTCATTTTGATCGATACGGAGTCAGCTAATGCAAACGACCCGCTGGTATGGACCGGTTCGACCAACTTAACCGATGGACAGATCAACCTGGATGCCAACAATGTAATTATCACGCAGGATCAGAGCCTTGCACGAGCCTATAAAATCGAATTTGAAGAAATGTGGGGTTCAAACAGCAGCACTCCAAATGCAGCTAAAGCCCGTTTTGGTTTTACTAAAAAGAACAATACCCCGCACGAATTTAGGATCAATGGCAAAAGGGTAGAATGTTATTTCAGCCCAACGGATGGCGTTAATGCTAAAATCGTTCAAAATATCAACTCCACCAGCAACGACTTAAGCATTGCCAGTATGCTTATTACCCGCACCGAAATGGCTGATGCCATCGCCGCCCGCAAAGCAGCTGGCGCAGCAGTAAATGTGCTTACCAATGCCGAAGGCAATAATGGAGCTGTTGTAAATACGGTTCTTAAAGCAGCCTTAGGTACTCATTATACTTTCGATGATGTAAGCGCCGGTATTATGCACCACAAATATATGGTCGTCGATCAGGATGCACCGGCTTCGGATCCGCTGGTTTTTACCGGTTCACACAACTGGAGTGCTGCTGCTGATAATGACAACGACGAGAATACCCTTATAGTTCACGATGCAACCATCGCTAACATTTACTACCAGAACTTTGTTAAACGCTTTGTTGACAATAATGGAGTACTCTTCGAATTGAACGGCCCTCCTACTGCTGTTAACGACCTGGCCAATACTACAGCCGAGCTGGCTGTTATCGTATCGGTATTGTTAAACGATGTGAAACAAGCTCCTGTTACAGTAAGCATCGAAAC
>CAIJPI010000115.1 GCA_903822525.1 uncultured Bacteroidales bacterium
CCGCAAACCAATGATGTTTCCACTCAAACCCTGGTAAAACTATACAATTTTGAAAAGGACATTGTAACAAAAATGGCTGAAGACTCCTTGCGCTATTAGCGGTAATCAGATGAGAACGAATTAATTTGGTTTGGCAACAAAGTGGAGCAGTTTTAAAGGATTATATAACAATTGATTCAGCATTGCAAAACTTCGGTGTAACCTGACAGAACCGAAACCCATATAACTTTACGGCTCTTGCACTCAAATGTTATACAGGCTA
Organism: uncultured Bacteroidales bacterium; assembly: GCA_903822525.1. GTDB lineage: Bacteria > Bacteroidota > Bacteroidia > Bacteroidales > UBA4417 > UBA4417. The sequence goes on from CAIJPI010000115.1 coordinate 263, forward strand.
AACGACATTCAGAATTGACTATATTACACAACATTAAAAGGAGACCAGAAACCAGATAAAAACGGGGAGAAACCGAAAATCCAAAAGAGTAGGACAATAAATAAAAAATGAAATTATGAAAAAGCTATTATTACTATTTGTCTTAATGACATCAATTAGTGTTTATGCTCAGGAGTACAAAGTGGTAACGATAATTGAATCTATTGTCCCCATGGGTGCCGGACGATCAAGAATTGTTGATGCACAAGGCACAGTTGATGTTAATTCACTGACAACGGTTCGCGACGGCAATAAATCGAAACAAGACCAGGTTGACAGAGACGAGGTGAAGGAAGGCGGGCTGAATATGAAGGAGACAAAGTTGTTAAATTTCTATAGCATGGTTGGAATAAATTTCGGCAATATTGCTTCCAATGATGCAGTAATTGCAGCTAAAATAAATGAAGTTGTAAAAGAAGGTTGGTCAGTTGCATTTATAACAAGCGGTGTTGAGTCGGACTCAGGAAAAGATGATGGGAAAGGGATATTTATAACAAGAATATTTTTCTCGAAAAAATAAGCTGAAAAAACCTGCCTATTGCCGCAGATTGACGAATATGGCGGGGACATGCGGGTTGAAACTGTAGTGCAACTAATAAACTTTAGTGGTCAGCCGGATTTATGTTCTAAATTTACCACATCTACAATCTGGAACCTAACCTGGTATATTTTCAGAAACTGACAAATAACATGAAAAAAAAGATTTTGAGCATAGCTCTTACATCTATTGCATTAGTTTCCTGTTCTCCAAAATTATCCGTCATAAGCGGAGTCAGAATAGCAACTGAGAACGTAACAAGAGAAGTTTATGTTTTCGGCAAAAACGAAATTATGCCTGAAAACACTGCTTTTTTAGGGAAAGTAGAAACCAAAGGTAATTTTTTCACTTCCGACAAATTTAAAGTTAATGAATCTATTGAGCTTATAAAGGAAGGTGCATTACAATTAAATGGTAATGCTGTAAAGATTGAACAAATTAGGTCTCCCGGACCATTTAAGTCTAAAAGTTATGATATAACTGCCCTGGTTTTACAACTTGAAAAACTGCCTATTCAAAGTTTTAAAGTTGTAACCGAAACAAATAATAAGGACTCAAGGTATATAAAGCTATACCGACCAAAGAGAGTTTTCGGTTCGGGCATTTCATTTCCAGTTTATATCAATAATTCTTTTGTGTGTGGGTTAGACAATGACCAAAAAATAACAATTGAACTTGAAAATGGCAATGAAAAGGCATACTTACAAATCGAATCTTATGGAAAACTTTATAAAGTGCCATTAGCCTATAAGAACAATTCTGTGATCTTTGTAGAATGTAGTGTTAGCAGGGATGGTAGTCCTAAAGTAACAATTCCTGAGTTAAACGATGGAGAAAAAGAATATTCTGAAATAAAAAACAAGTTATAATAAAAGCCATAACAATTGATGGGTTTTGAAACCTAATTGATCCCAATAGCAGTCGGGATCAAAGCCAAAACCTACATTCGCCTTAGTTGACGACTATTAGAAACGTAAGACAATATGAGTAAGAAGGTTACAAACGTCATGATCCTGACAATGACAGTATTTATGTCCATTGTAATTTTAAGTTGCAAGAAGGACAACATTGAAAACAAACAGACTTTAGATCAACTTTACAGGATTTATAAAAGCGGTGAAATAAGCGAGTGCAAATTCAATGGACAGACAGTTTATAGTGCAGGATTAAATGCGATGGACGCAGGTTCGGTTATTTATGACAAAGACGGTAAACAAATTGGAAGTTGCAATTACGGATGGGGACATGTTGACACTATTTGCAATCAACTCACAGGCTGTGAAGTTATTTATAGAGTTACGGACAACATATGGGGACAACCAGCAGTGAACAAATATAGCCTTGGGAAATAGTAATCAAAAATTAATTGAAAATTTTTTAAACATTAAAGTTACCTGATTTCATAAAACCTGATCAAACAGATCACAGACCCATTAAAATGAGAAAATACATACTATTTATTATAGTAAGTGCTTTATTTTATTCAAGTTATGGAAGTAACGTCATAGCATTACCCTATAGTACCACTGATATTGTTTATAGTAAAATACATGGCAAACTATATGCATTAATTGATGCCATGGAACCTGAATACGGGAATAGGCTGATTGAAATAAATATTACAACAGGAGCTGTTGAAAGGAATCTGTTTGTAGGCAGTCAGCCCTTCTTAATAAAACTTAGCTCTGATGAAAATTATGCCTGGATATCTTTTGAAGGGATTCCATTTGTAAAAAGGATTGATTTAAATACTTTCGAAATTGTTAAAGAAATATACCTGGGCCCTTCAAAGCAGCACTACGAGCCTAATCACCGGCAGTCTACCGTTTTCGCTTACAATTTTGCAATTTTCCCAAATGATAATAATACAATAGCCCTGGGACTAAAAACGCCATTTTTATTTGATTTTGAAGCACTGTCACTATATAGAAACGATACCATGCTACCCATAAAATTAGTGGATTCGAATCTTATAAATGGTTATTATCCATTTTGTTTTGAACCGGTATTAAATGGAGACTTCCTTATTGGTCATTGGCAAAGTAGCAGCGAAAGTGTATACTCAACTATAAAAGTACACGATAATGGGCTAGAATTCTTGAAAGAAGATATAACTTTAAACCAAATGACCCCACTTAGCAGTAATTGGTTTAAAGTCCACAATGATACACTATACACTGCAGTTGGAGAAATTATTGGCGCAACTGATACATCAGATTTAAAAGAACTTGGCATTATTGAAAATAACATAATGGGGTTTACCTACGGCTACACTTTTTCTGACATTCACAACTCATTTGTGTATCCCAACATTCATAATAATTCATTATATCTTACATTTTATAATAAAAACACCTTTAAAGCTTTTGATTCCGCATATTTGTTTGAATACCCTTTTTATCAATACATTTTTATACAAGAAATTGAAGTCATTGACAAAAACAGATTTGCTATTTTAATGGGTAAAGATGGCGAATACTTCACTACTTATATTATTGAAACCAATACAAGTGGCATAGAGCCGATTCAAACAAATAATAATCCTGAAATATTCCCAAACCCAGCCACTCACAGCATATTTATTAACGGATACCCTGATAATAAGAAAATCCGGGTTTATGATATAACAGGGAATCTAATTGAAACAATCGAACATTCCGGCATAAGTGCTGAAATTGATATGAGTAATTATCAACCAGGCTTATACCTGATAAAAATCTCCGATATCGAAGGCAAGTATAACAGTGTAGTTAAAAAGATAGTTTTACAATAATGAAAAAGCTTTTCACCCTTCTTCTGCTGTTTATTTGTTCATTTAATTATGCTCAAACAGTAAAGTTAAATATTGATGCAAATTGTATAATTTTCAACACATTCTATGACAAAGCTTTCGTGACTGTAAAGGAGAAAGATTCAATTTATCCCAATAGTCTGATTCAACTTAATCCCTATAATGGTATGGTAGAAAAACACATGTCATTAAGCGACGTACCAAAGTCTATTAAACTTACACCTGATAACAAACATCTTTATCTCTCGTACCAAACACTATCGCAAATTGAAAAAGTTGATTTAGCTGAATTTAAAATTGTTGAAACAATTAACGTTGGAGGTTTGAATGTAATGGATTTTGCAGTGCTGCCTACCAACGAAAATACGCTTATAATCTGCAATGGGGCTAAAGTGGTTATGTATAAAAATGGAATACTTCAGCCAAAACAAGTCAGCAGTGGCATAGATCATCTGTCGGCAATTTGTATTAAAAATGATGGATCAAAGTTTTATGCACACAATGGGATTAGCACAGGATATGAAGGCCATATCATGAATATTGTTGACGACGGCATTGAATATAATGGCATCATATGGAATTATATGATACCATCCTTTGGTTATATAAAAAGCCATAATGATTTAATATATAATGAATTTGGTGATGTTATCGATGCCTTTTCAGATTCTATTCCTATAATTAAAGCGTCTATGCCAGTTAATAGAATTGTCAGGTGGAGAAGCGGTTTCGAATATTCCGACATACACGGGTGTTATGTTTTTGGCCACGACAATCAATATAAAGCCTATATCAGCTTTTTTGACGGACAGTATTTCAATTATTTAGGTTCAATTGATCTCGGAATACCATGTGATATTGTTTATGATCTAGCTGTTGTTGATGTAAACCATTTCATGTTAATTGCTCTGGGTTATTGGGAGACAAAAAATTCAATCCTTCTCTATACCGGCACAAAATCAAAGAGCATGATACAATTGAAGCCGAAAATTAATACTTTGCGACAATCCGGCCACTGACATAATACACACTTTGGCCAGGTACTGGAAAGGGTCTATTTTCTTTGGTTTCAGTTTCACAAACTCCGTCTCCATTACCAGTTTCAAAATATCTGGCTTTGTAATACCGTCAATTTCAAGGAAATCAAAAAGGTTTTGTTCAGGCGATTTTTTTTCATAGTAGTAATTTTAAAATTAAGGGACACCTATATCCTTAAACGGATAAATAAAAGCAAATCGCTAATAGGGGGAGCAAAGGAATAAAAACAGTTAAGTTGACCCGCATGCCCGAAGGAACGATATTAAACAAGCATTACAGCGCTTTTTTGGATTTTTATCCAGACACCAGTGTAAAAAAAACATAAAAAAAATTTTTCAAGTAATAAAAAGCTTAAAATATCGTATTTCTTTTATTGAAAGTTTCTTGTAATTTTATACAAATAATCCCACGAAAAAACAATGCACAAAATACTGCTGCTCCTTGTTTTTGTTCAGAGATTCTCGCCATACCTAATGGTTTATTTTGGGAAATTCGGGGTTTTTATGCGAAGAAGACAAACAGCACATTCTTAAAATAATAATAGCAAATGAAACAGCGAATAATTGAGAATCTAAACAATCCTGATAATCTTGAAAAATTATACAGGGATAATAAACAGGATTTCAGCAAATCATTTGAAGAGATTCAGGATGATAACACTTCCGAATTAGTCAGGTTTTGGAAACTCCGTTTATCGCCTGAATTAACAACTGAAATTAAAGAATTTTTAAAATACGATTTACTTGTTGTAATTCTCCTTTCGCTGGTTACAGGATTATTGGTTAAGCTTCCGGAAATATTTTCCAGTATATATAGTGAGTCCTTTTATATGAGGGACCTGGCTATAATTGTATTCAACGGGATCATACTCTATACCTTCTGGCAAAACAGGATTTTTGATAAAAAGAGGATTTTTATTTATGGTTTTACCATATTGGTATTGGTGCTCTTTATAAACTTTTTGCCTTATACAAAAAGTGATTCAATTACGCTTGCTTTTATTCATGCTCCTTTATTTCTTTGGTGTTTATTTGGCTTGGCATTCGTATCCTTTGATTATAAAAATATTGGCAAACGAATCGAATTCATCCGGTTTAACGGTGAACTGTTAATTATGACAGGATTAATAATGATTGCTGGGGGATTACTCACAGCTATCACAGTAGGGCTATTCTCAGTTATAAAAATGAACATCGAAAAATTCTACTTTGAATATGTTGTTGTTTTTGGAAGCGTTGCTGCACCGATTCTGTCATATTACCTGATACGTATGTATCCAAACATCACAAGCAAGATTGCGCCGGTAATTGCAAGGGTTTTTACACCCCTGGTGCTGATCACACTTGTTGTGTATTTAATCACTATGATTTTTTCAAAAACCCGGATCCTGGAGGATAGAGATTTATTATTACTGTTTAATATTATGCTCTTAGCCGTAATGGCAATAGTGGTATTTTCCGTAGCCGAACTCGACAAATCAAAAGATAAAAATATAAATGTTTTGATTTTATTTTTATTGACGGTTCTGGCCATTGTGATAAATTCAATCGCTCTATTTGCTATAATTACCCGGATCACATACGGGTTAACACCCAATCGCACTGTGGTTTTAGTTTCAAATATCCTGATTTTCGTAAACCTGATTCTGCTTTCAAAGAGTTTGTATAAGTCCTATTTAAAGTGCAATCACCTCGATTCAGTCGAAAGCACGGTTGCCAGGTATATGACGGTATATGCTGTTTGGACCGTTATTGTGATATTTGTTCTTCCTTTTATGTTTGGATTTAAATAAGGAATAAAACCCATTTGAAAATAGTTAGTAATGCAATGATAAGCGGAGCTAATACATATAAGGAATTACTTTTTACGCGAACGGTATTTTTACCATTTCTTATTGGATTGCTTTTTTCGTCGTGCAATAAAACAGAAGATGAAGCTATGGCAAAAAGAGTATATACAACCTCTTTTGAAACGGCTGATGATTTTGCAGGTTTCTACTTTACTCCTCAGAATTATTTAAACACAAGTTTTCACGAATTAAACGATTCAATTGTTCGGAGCGGGAATTTTTCGCATAAAGCATGGATACATGGAGCAAATCAACCCTCTACTTATTCTCAGAACAACAATCACAGGGCTTACCCGACTATCCAGTTATATAAGACAGCGAAAGGATCATTTAATACTCCATGCTATATTACTTTTTGGGTATGGCTTGACATGGACCTAAATGCGAATGCTGTTGGCGAAAATGACTGGTTCAGCCTTGCAACTTTTACTGATGATGAAACGGATAATTGGAACAGAACCGTATTGGTGAATTTAAGTTATGATGGGTTCGTGCATCTGATGCATGTGCCTGATCAGGGTCAACAGGAACATATTTTTCAAACTACAACAGATAAATTTCCTCAGAAGGAATGGGTAGAAATCAAGCTATTTTTAGATTTTAGCAGCAATGGATATAGTAAAGTCTGGCAGAATGGGACGATGGTTTCGCATGCAAACATCCGAGGTGTGAAGAACAGACTTTCGCAGGCTCATTTTGGATTATATTGTTCGCCACAGATCCATTCCGGTGTTGTTTATAATGATGATCTGAGAATAGAAGAAGTTGGTAAAGAATAATCTCCCATTTCCAGAATGCGCTATACCGTGTTGAATTCCTGCTAAATTTGCCGGCGAAACATCCGCACAAGGCACTAACCTTACAACGCAATGAAAAAAATATTTTTATTGATAATGGTGATTTTAATATCGTTTTGTTCAGGCTTCTATTTCAGAGATATCTTTCCAAAACAAACCGAAATCAACGATACTATACAGAAACCAGAAAATGCCAATACAATTAAAAAGGTAAAAGGTATAGGCGGCATTTTCTTTAAGTGTAAGGACCCTGGCAAAATCAAAGAATGGTATAAGCTGCACCTGGGTCTTGAAACTGATCAGTACGGGGCACTTTTTGAGTGGCAGGAAGTTGATGACCCAAAAAAAAATGAAACGCTCCAATGGAGTCCTTTTGCTGAAACCACTACTTATTTCAGCCCTTCGACAAAAGACTATATGATTAATTACAGAGTTGAAAACCTGGGTGAACTTATTGTACAATTAAAAAAGGAAGGAGTCACTTTTGTTGACCAGGTAGAGACATACCCGTATGGTAAATTTGTTCACATAATGGATATAAGTAATTAGAATAATATAATGTCGTATTATTTTGGTTATGTGGAATTAAAGTTGTACATTTATCTCATTATGAGATATATAAAACTAAAAACAGAGGAGATTGAAGCATTAGATCGTATTCTTAAGAATAGCACTAATAATACAATCAGGAAGCGCAGTCAATGTCTTCTTTTATCCAATCAAAAGCGGACGATAACCGATTTGTCGACTATTTTTACTGTGAATAGAAGAACTATAGAGCGTTGGTTTGACAAATGGGACATAGAAGGCGTTAATTCTCTTCCTATAATGAATGGCAGAGGAGTTAAAACACGTTTAAAAGGATTTGAGGAAGAAGTTTCTCAACAACTAGAACTTCACAGTAGAAATCTAAAAAATGTATTGCTTTATTTTGAGAAACAACACAACATTAGACTCTGCAAAAAGACCTTGCAGAATTTTTTAAAAGATACTGGGCTTTAGATGGAAACGAGCTCGATTGTCTTTAAAACACAAGCGTAACCAGGATGACTTTGACTATAAACAACAGCAAATAGAAAGCCTTAAAGAGTTGGAAGACAGCGGATATATTGATTTGTATTTTGGTGACGAAAGTCATTTCGGACTGACTCCAAATGTGCCATACGCATGGCAAACAAAGAATAATCCGATTTTGCTGCCAGCTGCTAAAGGGAAATTTCTAAATGTTGTTGGCTTAATGAACCGTAAAAATGATCTGTTCTTTGAACTACATGAATCAACTATCAATTCAGACAAATTCATCTGTTTTATGGATTGCTTTGCCGCAAGAATAGTTAAGAAGACAGTTGTGATACTCGATAATTCTCCGATTCATAGATCAAACAAATTCAAAGCTAAAATGAGAGAGTGGAAAGAAAAAGATTTATTGATTTACTTTTTACCCCCTTATTCTCCAGAATTGAACTTGATTGAAATCCTTTGGCGAAGAATCAAATATCATTGGCTGAGTTTTGATGCCTATCTCTGTTTTCAGAACCTCAAAGAACGATTGGTAGATGTCTTACAAAATGTTGGCTTAAAATACGACATTAAATTTTAACCATTACTTATTATCCACAGAAAGAATGAATTTCTAAAACTTATTTTTGCGAATTCGTGCCTGATTCGTGTTAATTCGTGGATAAATTCCTCCCTCACAGTCGTATGTTCTCAGATCTTTTAAAAATACTACCTTTGCACACTTCAAGGCTAAACAGGCTAAGGAGCTTAAGTGATTAACCAGAAACAATTTACAGCGTACATGGAATATAATTTTGGTGAAGTAGAGAAAAAATGGCAGAAACAATGGGCTGCGGAAAAAGTGTTCAAAACAGAAATAATTGAAGGGAAACCTAAATATTATGTTCTCGATATGTTCCCATATCCATCGGGAGCCGGATTGCATGTCGGACATCCGCTTGGCTATATTGCATCTGATATATTTTCGAGGTATAAAAGACTGAAAGGTTTTAACGTTCTGCACCCTATGGGCTACGATGCTTATGGGCTGCCTGCCGAGCAGTATGCCATACAAACCGGCACACATCCTGCTGTTACCACCGAAATAAACCTTGCCCGCTACCGCGAACAGCTTGATAAAATTGGTTTCTCATACGACTGGGACCGCGAAGTACGTACCTGCGATCCAGCTTATTATAAATGGACACAATGGACTTTTATTCAGCTTTTTAATTCGTGGTTCAATAAAAAAACCAACAAAGCGGAATCTATTGATGAATTAACTGCTCAGTTTGCAAACGCTGGAAATACCGGTATAAATGCCGCCTGCAACGAAACTCCTGCTTTTACCGCTGCCGTTTGGAAGCAAATGACCGAAAAACAGCAGCAGGAAATCCTGATGAATTACCGCCTTGCATACCTGGCCGAAACAGCTGTTAACTGGTGCCCGGCGCTGGGAACGGTGCTGGCCAACGACGAAGTAAGCGAAGGTTACAGCGTCCGTGGCGGTCATCCGGTTGAACGTAAGAAAATGAAACAGTGGCTGCTGCGCATTACCGCTTATGCCGATCGTTTGCTCGATGGACTCAATACTATCGATTGGTCCGATTCCATCAAGGAAATTCAGCGTAACTGGATTGGGCGCTCCGAAGGCGGAAGCATGCGTTTTGTGATAAAAAATCATAAGGACCTGGAGCAGATAGAGGTTTTTACCACGCGGCCCGATACCATTTTCGGGGCTACTTTTATGGTACTGGCTCCTGAGCACGAACTGGTTTCGAAAATCACCACTTCCGAACACCGCGAAAAAGTGGATGCTTATGTTACCTGGGCTAAAAACCGTTCCGAGCGCGAACGCATGACCGAAGTAAAAAAAGTCAGCGGCGAATTTACCGGCGCTTATGCCGTAAACCCGTTTACCCGCGAGCTGATACCGGTGTGGATTGCCGATTATGTGCTTATGGGTTACGGAACCGGCGCTATAATGGCTGTTCCGGCTCACGATAGCCGCGATTTTGCTTTTGCCCGCCATTTCAATCTACCCGTGGTTCAGGTGGTAAACAAACCCGGACACGAAGCTACCGATCCTGCAACCTGGGACGAATCGTACGATTCGAAAGAAGGCATAATGATAAATTCAGGATTTATTAACGGCCTGCAGGTTAAAGAAGCCATCAGCGCGGTGATCCGCGAATCCGAAAAACGTGGCATTGGGACAGGGAAAATCAATTTCCGCCTGCGCGATGCTATCTTCAGTCGCCAGCGCTACTGGGGCGAGCCATTCCCTGTTTATTACAAGGATGGAATGCCCTATACCCTGCCTGAAGATGCGCTTCCGCTGCATTTACCCGCAGTGGATGCTTACCTTCCTACCGAAAGCGGTGAACCGCCGCTGGCACGGGCCAAAAACTGGATTACTTCCGACGGATATCCGCTGGAAACCAATAC
>CAIJPI010000116.1 GCA_903822525.1 uncultured Bacteroidales bacterium
ATGATATTAAGATTCATCATGGCGTATTCCATGTGACCTTTTAAAAACAAATTAATAACACATGAAAAGCATACTTATTTTTTTTATTTTAGTAGTTGTATACAACAAGACAACACAGACATTTGCTCAAACATATAGTATCAAAGCTGGATTGAATTTGTCAACAATAAGTGGAAATTTGGGTGAACAAACTTATAATAATAACCAGAAGAAAGTGAAATTCGGTCCGTTATTAGGTGCAACGGTAGAATTACCAATAAGTCAAATATTCTCTCTTGAAACTGGTTTGCTCATTTCAACTAAAGGGTATAAAGTCAAATATAATCATGAAGATACTCTCATGCATAAAACAACAAATTATAAGAACACGTTAGCACTTTATTATTTAGATATCCCTTTATCAGCAAAAGCATCCTTCAGCTTATGTGGAATAAAAGCACATGGCGCTTTTGGCCCTTACTTTGGACTAGGTATATATGGTAATGGCAAGGATGAAACAACTAGAAATGGCGAAACTGAAACCTCGGTATATAAATGCTATTGGGGCATAAATACATATAATCAGGTAGATATGGGTTTAATCGCAGGTGTAGGTGTGGAGATTAATGCATTCAATATTGATTTGTCATACGATTTCAGTTTGTTAAATATTGATGGTATTTCTAAAAACGATTTAATAACAAAGAATCAGGTTATTGGATTGTCAATGAGTTATATAATTCGAAAAAAATAAAATCTACCCATAAAGGCTATTACAAATGGCAGTTCTGGAAACATAATTGAAGCTTCTTTTTCCTCGCAATCATGCGTATTGGTTGACAGCTAAGTACCTGCTAATCGAACATTTGCCATAGACTAGGAACTGTATACTAGTTTTAAAGGAATAAGAGAAGTAAAATTTTAGCAGCTTAGCTTCAATATTATTCGCCATGGAAAGGGTAGAACCAAAAGTACTCAATTCTTCAAAAAAAGGTTTTATAGGATTGAGGAAGATGCCTCAGTCAGTTTTGCTGTGATAGCATTATAAACTTCATCTTCCAGCTTTACGCGGTGCTGACTGTCAGGTGCCGGAACTGCATTCTGCGATAGCTTGCTGTACCATTCAGTGCCATCAGTCATATCATGCGGTTTACGGGGAACAATGTGCAAATGAAGATGCTGTACCGACTGACCGGCCGAAATTCCGTCCTGTACCGACCAGTCAAAACCATCACACTGGAATACAGTTTGCAGAATCCGGGTTACCTTGCGCGCAAAAACCATCATTTCACCAAGTTCCTGGTCGCTTAATTCAAACAATGAAATGTAATGCGTGTTGGGAATAATAAGTGAGTGGCCGGGAACAATCGGGGCAATATTATAAATTGCACTGAACTGACTGGTTGAGCAGAAAGATTTTTTAATAATTTCGTTTCTGCAGAACTGGCAATCGCCGGCTGGCAGGGAATCGGAGTTATGCATTAATAAGGTATAAAATAGTATTCCTATTGCGGGAAATTGCCTGTAGCTTTTGAAAGGAACCTGTGAAAGCGATGGAATGATTTCACTGGCTCGGCGAACATCATGATACAGCGGTCAGAAATATAATTAAGCTCCTTCCCCTTCAGGTAATTTATTACTTCGTCGTTTGTTGATCCCTGCTGAAGCCATATGTGATGGATCCCTTTATTATAGGCGCTCTCCACCACCCGTATTGTTTTTTCGGGAGGAATATTTACAAAGATTGCAGTAACATCTGCTGGAAGTGTTTCAATATTGCTGTAACATTTTTCGCCTTCAAAATGCGTTAAATGAGGATTCACCGGGAAAACTTTTATTCCTTTTTTTTTCAGAATATGGTAAACCGCATTTCCGAATTTGTTTTTATTCCGCGATACTCCAACCACAGCTATATGAGGCTGGTTAAGAAACATGTTAATTGATTCGCTTGTTTTCATAGAATTCAAGATTTATTCAAAAACAATATTCATTTCTACACGCCTGTTTTGCTGGCGGCCTTCGGGAGTTTCATTCGGAGCAATAGGTTTTGTTTGTCCGAACCACTCCGTTTTAATACGTTCAGGTTCAATACCTTTTTTAATAAGATAGTTTTTGACAGCTAAGGTCCTGTTTTTTGACAGAGTGAGGTTTGATTCCGGTTTACCCACATTATCAGTATGCCCGGCAAGTGATAACTTGAATTCGCTTCGTTTCATGAGAACGGTCGCCAGCTCGTCGAGCGAACTTAGGGATGAGGCACGGATTATTGATTTTCCTGTTTCAAATTCAAGGTTATTGAATGCCTTTTTCAGAATTTCCTGTTCTTCTTTCTTAATTTCCGGGCAGCCGTTATTTTGCATTACCCCCGGAATTGTCGGACACAGATCATATTTATCAGAAATGCCGTCGCCATCTGTATCAGGGCAACCTCTAAAAACAGCCTTGCCTGCAATACTCGGACAATCATCATCTTTATCGGGTATACTGTCGTTGTCGGTATCCAGGTATGGGCAACCATGATTCTCAATTGGCCCTTTTACACCCGGACAATTATCCACATCATCAGTAATTCCATCGCCGTCACTATCAACATAAGGGCAGCCTTTATTCTCGCGGGTACCTGCCACAGTGGGACAATTATCCTCATTATCAGCTATGCCGTCGTCATCCTGATCAGGACAGCCATTCATTCTTACTGATCCTGCATTGAACGGACAAGCATCATTCTGATCGATAATGCTATCGCCGTCGCTGTCAGGGCAACCTTTAAACTGTGGCAATCCTTTCACTTCGGGACATTGGTCGTCATTGTCGATAATACCGTCTCCATCGGTATCAGGGCAACCGGCAAACTCTTTCAATCCAGCCACCTCCGGACATTTGTCCTTTTCGTCAGTAATTCCGTCCAAATCAGCATCAGGGCAGCCATTTAAAGCTGGTAAGCCGGCAATATCAGGGCATTTGTCCTTCCTGTCTTCCACCCGGTCATTGTCACGGTCGTGCGGATGCCCATACAGAACCGGAATTTTAACCACAACTGAGGCAGATGTTCCGCTCCTGTTTTTTGATGATACCAGCATAGAGAATAAATCATTCCATCCTAACCACATGGGGCCAATACGCATCCCTAACCCTATGTTCCATTGTTTATAGGCAGTGTATTGAACAGGTACTGAAACGCCAAACCATTTACTGTCGTATCTTGGCACCAGGTTCAATGCTGATGTATAATGTATCTTATTAACTTTATTATTACCCTGGTTGAGAGCCAGGTAAGGAGTGAAATTTACATAAAATCCATCAGCCACTCTAACGTCAGCCTGCATGCTCAGGCAAACCGGGAGACTGATGTTGTACTTATCGGAAACAGACAGATTTGAATTGAATGTGCTGTCAACAAAATGGTTAAAAGTTGGTATAGAAGTGATTCCTAATCCATGGGTATATAATTTGTAAACATCGGCATCAAAATCTTTGCTAAGCGGATTCCTGCGGTAGCGCACACTGCCCAGATCTGAAACGGTAAATCCTATCCTGAGAAGATATTTGTCCTTATCCTTTTTCCAAAGATTGGTCTTTCCACCCATATCGTATTTGTATTTCATCCATTCCGGGCGGTATTCGTAAACAAATCCGAAGTCGAAGGATAATGATGGGTTGGTGTTGAACTGGTATTTGAATTTCTCATCTATATTGTCTGACGTTCCATAATTTGCCAGGGTATTGTAAATTGATATGGTATCCTGTGTATTTACCTCGTATTTCAGGTCTTTCATGAACATATAAGCAGACCCTAATCCCTGGTTGATTTTCAGGGTCGCTCCTGCTTTCAGGAAATGCTTTCCTTTATCAGTGAGTACACGGGCATAAGTGAACCCATATTCAGCCCAGGTATTCATCTGCGCATTAACATTTTCATTCTGATGCCGGATTCCCCATAGGTCTGGTTCTTTCTCATACTCATCCGCCAGTACAACAAGAGTTTCAGTCATATTGTCAATGTTCATTATAGCCCGGACTGAAGGTGTAAAAGCTATGGCATCCTTATCGGAAAGAGTTATTAAAAATGAAAAGACATCCTGTTTCAGGTTGAATGAGAGAGATTTATCCAGTCCATTAATATTCCGTGAAATATAAGGCCCTTTTAAATCCATATCCGACAATAAATTAGGATGCCAGATTACAGAAGGATCAATGCCGTAAAAGTTGTTGGCAAAGCCGACACTGGTTGAACTGATGGCCATATCGAATTTATACCGGCTATCAGCAATCGAAGCCGGCTGCAGTTGTACTCCTGTTACTCCCGCATAATTACTCGATGCAAAAGGCAGAAAATCCTGTGCGAAAGAAGAAAAGCTTATAAATATCAGGAGTAAAATGACTAAATATAATTTCTTCATGGTATGAATGGTTTTTTGTAATTATTTATCAAAAATACTCATTTTGTTTGTCCATTACTAACAACAAACATTAAAATCTGACTGTTTATTTTTATTTAAGAATACCTTTGTCAGCCAATATGATCAAA
>CAIJPI010000117.1 GCA_903822525.1 uncultured Bacteroidales bacterium
ATTTGAATTCAGGGATTAGCATTAGTTCCGAAACCATAGGCCGTTTTTTTTAGTTTAAAGGCAATTCTAAATAAATCAAAAAGATCTGAGCCTTGTTTATTAATAGCACTGATAAAGACTAACTAACGAATTTTTATCCGGTATTCCGGCTTGCCACCAAGCACAGCAAACCAATTGAGAAGTGAGTAAAAAATCTGCCACCGTTAATATCCGCAAAAGCCTTGTTATGTTCATAGCCTTGCTGGGGTTTACCGTTTTGGCTGATGGCCAGGTGTATGTAGGTGGTGAACTTACTGAAAATACTACATTCATCCCTGACAATAACCCTTATATTGTTACCCAGGACCTGATTGTTCCCAAAAATATTACACTCACCATCCTTCCAGGGGTTGAGATGCAGTTCGAATATGGCACAAGCCTTATTGCCAATGGGACATTGGTTGCCAGGGGTACACAGGCTCAGAAAATACAGTTTTTGCCTAAGATTCCAGTAACCTTACCGGCACAATGGAATGGACTGGTGTTCAACAATTCAAGTACACTGCTGGGTTCCGATAGTTCATATAGTTCAGGATCAGTGCTTTCGGATGCGATAATCAGTAACGCCTCATACTCGGTTACACTCGCTGATTTCACATCTTTACTGATCGAAAACACCCGTATCAGTATGTGTTCATTTGGCGTCTACCTGAAGGAATCAGGATATAATATTATACGTAGCTGTGATTTCAAAGACTGCAATTTCGGCATTTTCCTGGCAAGCGGGTATACTAACCCCGGAAATAAAATTTACCTGAATAACATCAGGTCCTGTTTAGATGTCGGGATTTTTATAAACAGCTCAGCCGAACAGTCCAGCTATAACCTGATTAAAGATAACCATATCGATGCCTGTAATATAGGGCTGCATATCGGAAATTATAATAATAACGGAGAAGCACACAATACAGTTTCCGGAAATTCATTTGTTGGCAACAAGGATGCCATTAAACTTTTCCAGCAATTGAATACGATCAGCAATAATTACTTTATTCTGAACCGGGGCGGAGTTTCCTGCTGGGAATCAGGGTATAATACCATTTCACAAAACCTCTTCTCGCGAAACTTCCTTAACGCCATTACGCTTTCAGCGGGTTCTTCCTATAACAATATAACAAATAATGCCATTAGCTATAATGGGGGAGGGATAAGCATAAAACCTGATAGCTCGCGTAACTCATTAAACAACAACTGTATATATAATACGCTGACACATAACCGCGATTTTTCCATCCAATTTCAGAATATCTCACAGGGACCTGTTCAGTTTAATAATATAGCTCAGAATTCTGATTTTCAATCGTTTAAAAATTTGTCTGACAACCATATACATGCCGAATATAATTACTGGGGCTCAACTTCCGAAACCACAATAGACAGTATCATCTTTGATTTATACGATGTGCCTGAGCAAGGTGAAGTATACTACAGGCCTGTTTTGAATAAGATATTGACCATTGCCCCGGTTCCTCCTCCTGATCATGTTATCAAACAGCGGATCGGTAATGATATAGTAATCAGTTGGGATTCGGTTGCCATCACCGACCTCAGAGGATACAATGTGTATTATGGTTCAACTGACAACATTACCTATCAGCATAAAATTCTTAATGGCCTGGATACAACCATCAATATGGGTAATTTTCCGATCGACGATACATTGGTGGTTACCGCATTCGATTTACAGTCGGATGGACGGAATGATCAGCCGGAAGGTTTTGAAAGTGATTTTGCATTTGCTTATCAGGCTCCGTATGCCGGACCCGATACGGCTATTTGTTTCAGTTCAGTTTATTCCATTACCCGCTCAACATCCTTTGATTACGAAAATCTGACCTGGTCCACTTCGGGGGATGGATTATTCAATGATATTCATATACTTAATCCTATATATAGCCCCGGGCCACAGGACTACCTGAAAGGGTATGCCTATCTGTACCTTAACGATGCCATGGCTGAAATGCCATACACCGATGTGGCATACATAACATTTCTTAACGCTCCCGAAGTTTATGCAGGAAGTGATACTACTATTATTGTTGATTCCGCACTTTTCCTTAAAACTGCCGCAGCCTCGGGATATAATTCTGTGAAGTGGTCCTCAGTTGGTGATGGAACATTTAATTCTGATACTATCAGCAATCCGCTGTACTTTCCGGGACCTGCCGATATAGTTGCCGGAGAGGTTACACTTACTTTCGAGGGTTTTTCATTTTGCGGCTCCACCTCCGACCAGGTTCTTCTTACTATAGCGCCCGGTTACAGTATCGAAGGACGAATTCATGCGGGGGCAGCACTGGCTCCAAACAGCAGTATTTCAGTTTTCAGCCTGGAGCAGGGGAGTATACGGCCCGTAAGAGCAGAGTATATGGCGGCAGATGGGGCTTTTGAAATCAGGGGTTTGCTTGCCGGAACGTATTACCTGTATGCTATTCCCGACAAAACGGAAAGTCCTGAATACCTTCCGACCTATTTCTTTAACGATATCCGCTGGGGGAATGCCCATAAACTTGAGTTGTCAGCAAACACTTATGATGTGGATATTGACCTGGCCCGGACGCTGGAGACTTTCCCTACTGGTGAAGGCTCCATACGTGGATATTGCACTTCGGAGCCAGGCGTAATATGTACAGATGTGACTATACTATTGTACGACAAACAAATGAAAAATATACTGGACTGGCTGCTGGTGCGTAAAGGCAACAACTTCAATTTCAGGAACCTGCCTTTCGGTGAATATGTTCTCTCGGGCGAAAAAACCGGCAGTATACCCTTTTATTCTGGTCGTATTGTATTATCCGCTTCTCAGCCGGATATTGAAAATATTGAATTGGTTTGCACCCCGGCCGGGTATAAGTTTTCGGTCTCTGGAAATTTAACCCCTGAATCAACCCCACCTGTGCTGGCGGTATTCCCAAATCCTGTTAACGACAGGCTGTTTATCAGCGGATTATCTGATTTTTCCGCCTGCAGTATCCGCGTTTATGATTCACAGGGCAGAGTCCTGATTTTTCAGCACGACCTTAATAGTACGGATAATAATTCTTTGTTATTAGGTCAGTTGCCATCAGGCTTCTATAGTATCGAAATATGGAAGAATGACAATTGCCTTTTACGACAGAAACTAATTAAAAACTAGCAAAATATTCTTTAAAATCAGGTTGCAGGATAAATTTTTTTCGTCCTGTGTAATCTTTACAGGACCAGGTAAAGGCCGAAATTTCAAATTGGGAATATAGGTGTTAATTTTCTCAGATCCTGTAACCTAAATTAAAGAACACTGTAATACATTATATATATCGTACCTACGGGACTTTATACCTGGGGGTGTTTTTTTACAAACATACGGCCTACTGGACTGTATATCTGGCGGTGTTGCTTTTTATTCTACCAACATCCTGTTACTATGGGCCATATCATTAAAGTAAGAGTGAAAATTAAAACTGCAGAGTACCACAACGTTTTATGCAGAGCAACACAAAGAAGATATAGGTATGAATAGCTCTGCAGCCCTTTTCGCCTCCCAGGTGATCATTACATTAAAACCCTTTTATCTCTAAAATTCGTTAGCTTAACAGCATTGTCCTGCGGGACTTTATAACTGGGGTGTTGCTTTTTTTGGTTCTACTGTTATTTTAGTGGGTCAAATCAAGTTGTCGGAAGTCGGAAGACGGA